>DATASG010000077.1:0-4166 GCA_036269295.1 Vicinamibacterales bacterium
CGCCACCTGCTGCCCCGCGATGGTGGTGGTTGACAGGAACAGGCGAAGGCGCGGATAGCGCGCCCTGAGATCGGCCGCCAGCGCCCGCGCGGTGAGCGCTTCACCGACCGACACCGCGTGAATCCAGATAGACTCCTCGGCGTCGATGTTGAACGTGATCGGCAGGAAGCCAAACCGCTGGCGCAGCGTGCCGATGTACTTCCGGTACCGGATGGCCTGGTAGAGGAAGTACGGCGACACGACGACGAAGACGGCCAGCGTCAGCAGGCTGTAGGCCAAATACATCGCGGTGGTCTTATTGTAGAATGAAACGTATGTCCTGGAGGATTTGGCATGTCTGTTCGGGTCGGCATTAACGGCTTCGGCCGTATCGGTCGCAACATCATGCGGGCGGCGCTGGGCGACAAGAATCTCGACTTCGTCGCCATCAACGATCTGACCAGCGCGCACACGTTGGCACACCTGCTGAAGTACGACTCGGTGCTCGGCAATCTGCACGCCAAGGTGGTCGCCAAGGAGGACACGATCAGCGTCGACGGCGACGAATTCAAGGTGCTGCAGCACCGCGATCCGGCGCAGCTGCCGTGGAAGGACCTCGGCGTGGACGTGGTGTTCGAGTCCACCGGGCTGTTCACGAACCGCGACGCCGCGGCCAAGCATCTGGCCGCGGGGGCCAAGAAGGTGGTGATCACCGCGCCAGCCAAAGGCCCCGACTTCAGCGTCGTGCTCGGCGTGAACGACGAGCTCTACGATCCCGCCAAGCACCACATCATCTCGAATGCGTCGTGCACCACCAACTGCTTGGCGCCGCTCGCCAAAGTGCTGCACCAGACCTTCGGGATCAAGAAGGGGTGGATGACGACAATTCACTCCTACACCAACGACCAGCAGCTCCTCGACCTGCCGCACAAGGATCTGCGGCGCGCACGCGCCGCCGCGCTGTCGATGATTCCGACCACGACCGGCGCGGCGGTGGCGGTCGGCGAAGTGCTGCCGGAGCTGAAGGGCAAGCTGGACGGCATTTCGATGCGGGTGCCGACGCCCAACGTCTCCTGCGTCGATCTCGCGGCGGTGATGAACCGGACGGTCACCGCGGAGGAGGTCAACGCGGCGCTGCAGAAGGCCGCGGACGGTCCGCTCAAGGGCATCCTCGCCTGCTCGTACGAAGAGCTGGTGTCGATCGACTTCAAGGGCAACCCGCACTCCTCGATCGTCGACATGCCGTACACCAAAGTGATGGAAGGCGACTTCCTCAAGATCCTGTCGTGGTACGACAACGAGTGGGGCTATTCGAACCGCTGCGTCGATCTGCTGCGCAAGCTGGTCGCCAAGGGACTGTAGGGCAGCCGCTGACCGCCTTCGCCAAGGCTACGGTGGTCCGAGTCATCCGATGATGAAACTCTCGATCAGAGACCTCGATCTCAAAGGCCAGCGGGTCTTCATCCGGGTCGACTTCAACGTGCCGCTGAAAAACGGCACGATCGGCGACGATACGCGCATCAAGTCGTCGCTGCCGACGATTCAGTACGCGCTGGGGCAGGGCGCCACCGTGGTGCTCGCGAGCCACCTTGGCCGGCCGAAAGGCAAGGTCAACACGGAGATGAGCCTGCGACCGATCGCGGATCGGCTCTCGGCGCTGCTGGGCAAGCCGGTCGCCTTTGCCGCCGACTGCATCGGTGACGCGGCACGCCACACCCTCGGCGACGTGGTGCTGCTGGAGAACCTGCGCTTCCATCCTGAGGAAGAAAAGAACGACCCGGCGTTCGCGAAGGAGCTGGCCGCCCTCGCCACGCGCTACGTCGACGATGCGTTCGGCGCGGCGCACCGTGCGCACGCGTCGGTCGAAGCCATCACCCATCTCTTCGAGCGTCCGGCGGCGGGGCTGCTGATGGAGAAGGAGCTTCAATATCTCGGCCACGCGCTCGAAAGGCCGGAGCGGCCGTTCGTCGCGATTCTCGGCGGCGCCAAGGTCTCCGACAAGATCGACGTCATCCAGAACATGCTCGCGAAGGTCGACCGCCTGATCATCGGCGGGGCGATGGCGTACACCTTCTTCAAGTCGCGCGGCGTACCGGTCGGCAAGTCGCTGGTCGAGGACGACAAGCTCGACGAGGCCAAGGCGATCGAAGCCGACGCGAAGAGACGCGGCGTGGCCCTGCTGCTGCCGACGGATCACGTGGTCGCGGCGAAGCTGGACGCCAACGCGACGCACGAGGTGCTGGCCGTCGGCGACGCGGCGATCGGCGACCGCATGGGGCTCGACATCGGCCCGGCGACGATCGCGGCCTACACCGCCGCGATCGCGAACGCGAAGACCATCGTCTGGAACGGGCCGATGGGGGTGTTCGAGATCGACGCGTTCGCGGCCGGCACCAACGCGGTCGCGCAGGCCGTCGCCGCGGTCAAGGGCACCACCATCATCGGCGGCGGTGATTCGATCGCGGCGGTGAAGAAAGCCGGCATCGCCGATCGGATCACGCACATCTCCACCGGCGGCGGCGCGTCTCTGGAATTCCTTGGCGGACAGACGCTCCCCGGGGTCGCGGCCCTCGCGGATCGGTGACGACTTCATGCGCACACCTCTGATCGCCGGCAACTGGAAGATGTTCAAGACCGTGAGCGAAGCGGTCACGTTCGTGACCGAGCTGCGCGATCTGGTCAACGGCATCGCCGGCGTCGACATCGTCGTCGCGCCGGCGTTCACCGCGCTATACGCGGCGGCGAGCGCGGCGCGCGGCACGAGCATCGGCCTCGCCGCGCAGGATCTGTACTGGGAGCGCGAGGGCGCCTTCACCGGCGAGGTGTCGCCTGCAATGGTGAAGGAGGCGGGCGCCGCCTACGCCATCGTCGGGCATTCCGAGAGACGGCGTCTGTTCGGCGAGACCGACGCCATCGTCAACCGCAAGGCGATGGCCGCGATCGGCGCGGGGTTGACGCCGATCGTCTGTATCGGTGAGACGCTGGAGGAGCGCGAGCGCGGCGAGATGCTTGCGGTCCTCGACCGGCAGATCAAGGACGGGCTCGACCAGCTCGCCGCGGAGCAGATTGCGGCGCTGGTGATCGCCTACGAACCGGTGTGGGCAATCGGGACAGGGCGGACGGCGACCGCAGCCCAGGCCGGCGAGGCACACGCGCACATCCGCAAGCGGTTGCGGCAGTGGTTTGGCGCGGCTGCCACCGACCAATGCCGCCTGCTCTACGGCGGGAGCGTGAAGCCGGACAATATTCGTGAGCTGATCGCCGAGGAGGACGTCGACGGCGCGCTGATTGGGGGCGCCAGCCTCGACGTGCGGAGCTTTGCAGACATCGTGACGCGGGCCGCGCGCGCTGCTGTATAATCGGGGTTTCCTGTTCGAACGAAATCTTATGATTGCTTACTACGCCCTCTCGACCTTCTACGTGGTGACGTGCCTCATCCTGCTGCTGGTGATCCTGCTGCAGCAGGGCAAAGGCGACATGGCGGCGGCCTTCGGTGGCGGCAGCAGCCAGTCGGCGTTTGGCGCGCGCGCCGGCGCGACGGTGCTGTCGAAGGCGACGGCCATCCTCTCGGTGCTGTTCATGCTCGGCGCGATGGCACTGTCGATCATGGGACGCGGCGGCGCGGGTTCGGTGGTGAGCGGAACCCAGGCGCCGCCAGCGCCGAAGCCGCCGGTGACCGCGCCGGCAGCGCCAGGCGCGACGACCACTCCGGCGACGAAGACTCCTCCGGCCGCTCCCGCGTCCACCGGTCCAACGGGCGCGCAGCAGCCGCCGAAATAGCGGCAATCTGACGCAGTCTGAAATCTGCCCTTTCAGATTGCTCGACCTCGACGCGGAAGTGGCGGAACGGCAGACGCACCAGCTTGAGGGGCTGGCGGGGGCAACCCCGTGGAGGTTCGAATCCTCTCTTCCGCACCAACCCTACTTCTTCACCTCCTCGAACCGCACTTCGAGATAGGTGATCGGTGCGTCGAGCTCTCTGTACCAGTGCGGCGACCCCGCGGGGATCAGGATCACATCGCCCGCCGCCACGTGACGGCTCACGCCACCGTCGATCGTCGAGCCCGCGCCGCCGCGGCCGGCGTTCGCCGCCCGGACCATCGTCCCGCCCGTCACGAGCGTGCCGGATCCGCGAACGATGTGGTGGACCTCAATGAAGCCCGGATGCGCGGTAGCGCCCGTCGGCG
>DATASG010000078.1:0-6650 GCA_036269295.1 Vicinamibacterales bacterium
CGGAGGACAGCTCGGGCATCATCGCTCCATGAGCAAACCCGCCGATTGTCGACCGCAGATGTGAACGAGTGGAGAGCCAGTTCGCGGAAACGCGATGCGACCACTTTGACCGCCTCAGCCCTTGCGTGTCGGGCGCAACCGGCGGGGCGTTTTCAGGCTCTGCTCTCGCCGAGCGCCCAGGGCGCGAGCTGCCTGACATCACCCGCACGATCGTGCAGAGCCTCGACGAGCGCGTCTACGGCGACTGATGCCTTGAGCTCGCCGAGGGCCCACGCCGCCACCGTACGAACGGCTGGCTGAGGATGTTGCAGGCACTGCAGCAAGCTGTTCACTGCCCCGGCGGCCTTGATCGACCCCAGGGCCGTCGCCGCGCTCTTCACGACCGCCGCGCTTGGATCGGCGACGGCAGCAATCAGTGCGTCCTCAACGCGCAGGTCGCCAAGCTCAAAGAGAATCCTGGCGGCGAGCTCACGCACGCCCTCATCCGCATCGGCATTGCGCGCAGATTTTACCGAGGCCAGAAGGGTTCAGTCGATGCGCAGGGCGAGGGCTGGATCGACACGTGACGCCCGCCACGCTGGTCCGACGCCGGCGAGGGTGGCCACCAACGACAGCAGGAGCCCCGCGGCTGCGAGCGCGATCGGATCCCGCGCTGAGAGACCGTACAACAACGCGGCGATGAAACGGAGCGATGGAATCGTCACCGCGGCGCCGACGGCAATGCCGACGACGACGAGGATGATCGTCTCCCGCAGCACGAGCCAGCGCACGCTTGCGGGCGAGGCGCCGAGGGCCAGCCGGATGCCGATCTCATTTCGTCGCCGCACCACCGAATAGGACACCATGGCGTAGAGCCCGAGGCACGCGACCGCCACGGCGAGGCCACCAAACGCACTGGTCAGCGTCGACACGAGACGCTCGCGCGCAATCGATCGCTCTTCGAGCTCCGCCAGCGTGACCACCTCGCGCACCGCGATGCCGCGGTCGGCTTCACGGATCACCGCCCGCAGCTGCTGAATCGCGAGATGGACGTCGCCGCCGAGGCGCACGTAGAGATTGCGCATCGGCGTCTGCTGGTGCTGACTGTAGGGATAGAACGCCATCCGCGGCGGCGCCTCGCGGAGGCCGTTGAGCCGCGAATCGCGCACGATGCCGACGACCTCGTACTTCGAGCCTTCCTCCGTGAAGTACTTGCCGATCGGGCTCACGTCACCGAAGAAATGCCGCGCCATCGCTTCGTTGACGATCGCGACCGGCGGTGACTGCATCGTGTCGCTGTCGAGGAAGTTCCGGCCCGAAACGAAGACCATCGCGAGGGCCGGAAAATACCCCGCGTTCACGTAGTCCTCCTGGACGTCGGCATCGTTCCCCACCCCGCGCTGGCGGCCGGGCACATCGATGTCGCTGACGCTGTGACAGTTGGCCAGTGTCCCGCACATCGCCACCGCCGCCGACCGCGCCCCGGGAATCGCGCCCGCCCCGGTCAGCAACCGCTCGCGCAGCGACGCCATCGTCGCCGGCGTATATCCCGCCATTCGTGGATCGAATCGCGCGGTGACAAGGTGCGAGGCTTCAAAACCGGGGTCGATGGTCAGCAGGTTGTGCAAGGTCCGTACGAAGAGCAGCGCGCCGACCAGCAGCGCAAACGACAGCGCCACCTGAGCGACGACGAGCAGCCGCGCGAATGACGGTCCGGCGCTCGAAGCGACGACGCGTCCTCCGGACTTGATGGCCTCGTGAACGTCGGCACGGGAGAATCGCAGGGCGGGCATCAAGCCGAAGAGGACGCCGGTGCCGATCGACACGGTGATGGCGAAGGCGACCAGGGGCCATCCGAGCGACACGTCCAGCAGCAGCGGCGCCGGGCCGTCCGACGCCATCTGGAGCAGCAGCCGACTACCGGTCTGGGCGAAGAGCAGGCTCACACCGCCGCCGAGGATCGACAGGGCAAGGCTTTCGGTCAGCAGCTGACGGACGAGCCGCCCCCGCCGTGCGCCCAGCGACAGCCTGACCGCGAACTCGCGCGATCGCGCCGCGCCACGCGCCATCAACAGGTTGGCGAGATTCGCGCACGCCACCAGGAGCACCAGCGCGACGGTCGCCATCAAGACGATGACCGCGGCACCGAAATCCTCGCGCAACGGCGACATGCCGCGCGATCCATCGGCGAGCGCGGTGTGCGTCTGCAGAACGTAGGCGCGCTGCTGCGGATCGCGGATCGCCGCGGCCCGCCGTTCGACGTCGCGGCGAAATGCCAGGTCGAGGGCGGCCGCTCCGGCGGCGCGGTTGCCCGGTGGCGGGATGCGAGCGACGATCATCAGCCAGGCGACCCCATCCTGCGCTCGCCACGGCTTCGACGCGTCGGCGTCCGTGATGTCGGCGTTGGCGGCGTAGCGCACCTGCTGCTGCAATCCGGTCGGCATCCACACGTCGACGGGATCGCCGACGATGAAGCCCTCGAACCGGGGCGCGGCAACCCCGACGATCGTCACCGGGTAGCCATTCAGATGAATCGTGCTTCCGAGGATCGACGGATCACGCGCGAATCGACGCGTCCAGTAGGCGTCGCTCACAACCGCAACCGGCTGGCCGCCGATCGCCGCATCGTCTTCGGACATGAACACGCGCCCGGCCTGGGCGCCGACGCCGAGCACGCTGAACCAGTCACCGGTGACCAGCTGCCCGAGCACCAGCTCGGCGCCGTCGTCTCCGCGTGTCGCCGCGGTCGTCAGCTGCATGCGGACGACGGACGACATCGCCCCGAGCGAGCCGGGCACCGGCCTGACCGCATCGCGGTAGCGCTCGAGCGCTCCGTAAGAGAATCGGGTGTTCGCGGCCGTCCGCTGATTCACGGCTGCCGGCCCGGTGCGGGTCACGTACGACACCTCGCGCGGGGCGTCAATCGAGAGCGGATGGATCAGCAGCGCGTTGACGACGCCGAAAATCGCGGTGTTGGCGCCGATGCCAATCGCAAGGGACAACACCGCGGCGACCGTGAAGGCCGGGTCGCGCCGCATCGTTCGCCCGGCGTAGCGCAGATCGTGCCCGATGTCTTCGAGCCAGCGCAGGCCACGCTCGTCGCGCGCGCCTTCCTTGATCGGTTCGATGCCACCAAAGGCTGCCATCGCCATCCGCCTGGCGTCGCCTGGCGACAGTCCGGTCGCGACCAGGCGTTTCACCTCTTCGTCGACGTGAAAGCGCAGCTCCGCGTCGAGCTGACGCTCGAGGCGATCGCGATTCCAGGCCCGCCAGATCCAGTTCATGCCAGGCTCGCTTGCAAAATCAGTCCGATGGCCTGCGACAACCGCTCCCAGTCGGCGATTTCGGCGTCGAGGCGGGCGCGACCCCTTTTGGTCAGCCGGTAGACTTTGGCGTCCCGACCGGCCTCGGTCTCGATCCATTCGGCCGCCAGCAGGCCCTTGTTCTCGAGGCGATGCAGTGCCGGGTAGAGGGAGCCTTGCGGCACCTGGATGAGGGCGCGCGAGGTGCGATTAATCTGTTGCGCGATGGCATAGCCATGGAGCGGCGCCCGCTCGAGCGTCTTCAGGATCAACAGATCGAGCGTGCCTTGCAGCAGATCCGATCGGGCGGCGCCAGCCATGCCTAGGAATGCTACCCGTTTATAGAAAGCATGTCTAGGTATCCGCGGATTACGCGGATGCGTCCGCGGATTACGCCGACGGCGCGGATTGGTCCGCGGATCGGGATCGGCACAGGTTGACAGCGTGTCTGCCGGATCAATATACCTGTCGGGCCATCGCTCGAGCGTTGGCCGCAAAGGAGAACCAAGGTGTCGCAGGTGCTCGCCGATTGCCGCTACGCGGTTCGCCAGCTCCGCAAGAATCCCGGCTTCACGGTGGTCGCCGTGTTCACGCTCGCTCTCGGGATCGGCGCGACCACGGCTATTTTCAGCGTCGTCTACGGCGTGCTGCTGCGACCGCTGCCGTACCCGGCGCCGAACCGGATCGTCGCGGTCTTCGAGATCAATTCGAAGGGCCGGCCGAACCGCCTGGCGGATCCGAACTTCGACGATTTCCGCGACCAGAGCCGCAGCTTTCAGGCGATGGCGAAATACAGCGCCTACGTCGCCTCGGTTTCAGGCGGATCGCAGCCAACGCGCACGATGGTCGGTGTGGTGTCGCCGGGGTTCCTGGCAGTCTTCGGCACGCAGCCGATCCTGGGACGAAGTTTCGGCGCCGCCGACGCAAGAACCGGCGCCGCTCCCACCGCGCTGGTCAGCGAGGGTTACTGGCGTCAGGCTCTGGGGTCGCCGCGGGATCTGTCGCAGGCGCGGGTGAAGGTTGGCGGCAAGGTCTTCTCCGTGATCGGCGTGCTCCCCGCCGGATTCCAGTTCCCTGCCGGCGTCGAACTGTGGCTGCCGGCCGATCTCGACGGCGAAAACCCGCACCGGACGTCGCACAACTACAGCGCGGTGGCGCGACTGCGCGACGGGGTGACGGTCGAGCAGGCGAACCGGGAGATCAGCGCCATCGCGCAGCGCATTCACGACACCGCGAGCGAGCAGGGCGAGTACCTCCTCAAGGATGGCATGGTGATGCCGCTGCAGGACTCGATCACGGGCAAGGCACGCTCTCCCCTGCTGGTCCTGCTCGGCGCGGTCGGGTTTCTGCTGCTGGTCGCGTGCGCGAACGTCGCCAACCTGCTGCTGGCGCACGCGTCGGTGCGGGAGCGCGAGCTCGCGGTGCGCAGCGCGCTCGGCGCCGGGCGCGGACGGCTGATCGGTCAGTTTCTGACCGAAGCGTTCATCCTCTCGCTGCTCGGCGGCGGCCTTGGCGTGCTGGGCGCGCTCTGGGCCGTGTCAGGATTGATCGCGGCGGCGCCGGCCAATCTGCCGCGGCTGGACAGCGTCGCGATCAGCGTTCCCGTGCTGGCGTTCGCGTTCCTCCTGTGCACCGCGATCGCGGCCGGCCTCGGCGCGTTCACCGCGGCGCGCGCCACCTCCGGCGACCTGCGCGACGGCCTCGTGGAAGGCGGGCGTGGACAGGCGGGCTCTCACGGCAGCCAGCGCGTCGGCCGCGTCATCGTCGCGGCGCAGATGGCGATCACGATGGTGCTGGTCGTGGGCGCGGGATTGCTCGGACGCAGCCTGATGAACGTGCTCGACGTGAATCCCGGATTCCGCGTGGACAAGATCATCACGATGGACGTTTCGCTGCCGTGGCTGATGGATGCGAACGCCAAGGCCGGCCAGGCCCTGTTCTTTTCACGGCTGATTGACGGGCTGGCGCGGATCCCCGGCGTGAGCAAGGTCGGCGCGGCCAGCAGTTTGCCGCTGATGGAGGGCGGTTTGCCCGATGGCATGTTCGTCCTGGCGAACCAGAATGAGGTCCCGAAGACGCTGGACGATCTCCTGGCGATGGGCCGGCTGAACGCGCGCGTCGGCAGCGCCGACTTCTGCGTCGCGACCACCGGCTACTTCCAGGTGCTTGGCATCCCGCTGATGCGCGGCCGCCTGTTCGACCAGCGCGACGGCGTGAATGCTCCCCACGTCGCCGTGATCAGCGAATCGCTGGCGCGCGAGCGATGGCCGAATCAGGACCCAATCGGCACCACCATCGAGTTCGGCAACATGGACGGCGACCTGCGTCTCCTGACCATCGTCGGGATCGTCGGCGACACGCACGAATACGGGCTCGACGCGCCACCCCGCTCGACGGTGTACGTGAACATGTTCCAGCGGCCGCGTGCGGAAATGAGCGTGACGATGCTGAGCGAGGCCGACACGCAGTCGGTCACAGCGGCGGCGCGGGGAATCCTGCGGAGCCTCGACCCTGAGATGCCGGCGAGGTTCCGGACGTTTTCGCAGATCTATGCGGCGTCGCTAGGCTCGCGGCGATTCAACCTCATCCTGATCGGCTTCTTCGGCATCACCGCGCTGCTGCTCGCGACCAGCGGCGTGTTCGGCGTGATGGCCTATTCGGTCAGCCGCCGGACGCGTGAAATCGGCGTGCGGGTGGCGCTCGGCGCGGTCACCGGCGACGTGCTGAGGATGATCCTCGTCCAGGGGCTGCGCACGATCTGCATCGGGGTGGCGATTGGGTTTGCCGGCGCGCTGGTGCTGACGCGCGCCGTCGAGTCGCTGCTTTTTGGCGTGACCACCACCGATCCGGTGACGTTCGCGGGCGTGACGGCGCTCCTGGTGGGGACCGCTCTGCTCGCCTGCTACATTCCGGCGCGACGGGCCGCGAAGATCGAACCGGTGGTGGCGCTGCGTTGTGAATAGTCTCGAAAGTACAAAGTACGAAGCCCGTGCCGCGCGCCTGGATTTCCTCCCAGGACGCGCTCCAACTGCTGCAAGATCTCAGTGTGGACCCGCCGAGCCGAGCCGCTGGAACACCATTCGAGCGCTTCGGGTCCTGCGCCAGGCGGGTGGTTTGTGCACAGCGTGAGCGCACGGAGAAGATAAGCGACGGAGGATTCACTCGTCGCCGAAGTCGTAGTCTTGTCGGTAAGCCCGATACCAA
This sequence comes from Vicinamibacterales bacterium, assembly GCA_036269295.1. Taxonomy (GTDB): domain Bacteria; phylum Acidobacteriota; class Vicinamibacteria; order Vicinamibacterales; family CAVVIG01; genus CAVQFC01. The sequence goes on from DATASG010000078.1 coordinate 6,486, forward strand.
TCCTGCGTTTGCTTGTCGCCGGGCAGACGCTCGGCCAAGTACTTCAACTCGGCGAGCATCTTGTCGGCGCGCGAGCTGTTGAGGTACAGGTCCATCAGACGCCAGCGGTACGCGAGCTCGTCCGGCGCAAGCGCTGAAGCCTTCTCGAACAGCTCGATCGACGGC
>DATASG010000079.1:0-2122 GCA_036269295.1 Vicinamibacterales bacterium
CTTCTGTTCAATCATCGAGATGCGCGGCAGAAACTTTCATCCCTATCCGTTCGACCGCGTCCTCGCGGACATCGCCGACGCCAGGGCGCACGGCGCCCAGTCGATCTTCCTGGTCGACGACAACATCACGCTCAACGTCGCGCGCTTCGAGGCGCTGTGCCAGGCGATTATCGACGCCGGATTCGACGACATCGACTACACCGTCCAGGCGATGACGTCGCCGATCGCCCAGCACGGAGCTCGGCTCGCGCCGCTGATGAAACGCGCCGGCTTTCGCTATGTCTTCCTCGGCATCGAGAACGTGATGGACGGCGATCTGGAGTTCCTCCGGGCGCGGAACAAGAACGCCCAACGGGAGGGCGGCCGCACCGTCGGCAACGCGAGCATCGAGGCGATTCGCCATCTGCACGCGAACGGCATGTACGTCGTTGGTGGCCTGATTGTCGGCAACCCGGACGATACCCAGAGCTCGATCGACGCCAACCTCGAGTTTGCCCGCAAGTACGTCGATTGGCCGTACATCCAGCATCCGACCCCGTATCCGGGCACGCCGATGACACGCGATTTCCAGGATCGCGGCCTCATCGTCGACCCGGACGTGTCCCATTACGACGGGACGACAGCGGTGGTGCGGAGCGAGCACCTCTCGGCGGACGACATCGAATTCCTGCGCTGGCGCGCCGACCGCTGGATGAAGGTTGGCCACATGCCGGCGGCGTTGGCGCATAGTCCGCTGTTCGTGCTGCGGAACGCCCTGGAGATGCTGGCGCACACCTTTGCCGGGAGCAGCCTGCGGTCAGTGCTGGGACTCGAGGACGAACGTGCGGTGTTCGCCCGCTACCGGCAGCGTCGGCAGGAAGAGCGTGCGTCCTATCGAGGCGCTGCCGCTGAACTTGCGACTCACAATCCTCGTCTCAGTCATGAAGGCGCGCGCGCCGGCAATCGACGTGCGGCCGACCCCGCCGAATTTCATTGAACCAGCGGCGACAGCCGCCCGCACGCCTGCCAGCGGTTGACCCGGCGATGGGCCTTCCGTGTCTTCGGAACGATGTTCGCGATCTTCGCGCTCATCGCGCTGGCGCTGTCGGCGGTCGGGCTCTACGCCGTCACGGCCTACTCGGTAGCCCAGCGGACGCAGGAGATTGGCGTTCGGATGGCCCTTGGGGCGCAGGCCGCTCAGGTGCTGTGGCTGATTCTGCGGCGGTCGATCGTCCAGATGGCGCTGGGCCTGACGCTGGGCATCGCCGGCGCCCTCGGCGTCAGCAGGCTGTTGTCGAGCGTCCTGTTCCAGACCGGCTCGCGCGATCCCGTCCTGCTGGCCGGGATCGTCTCGTTGTTGATCGTCGTGTCGACATCAGCCTGTCTCTGGCCGGCGCGACGGGCGACGCGCCTCGATCCCGTCAGCGCCCTGCGCAACGATTGACAGCCCGGGTGCGCGAAGCAGGGGTTCACGACCGTCGGCGGGGCGCGACTTCCTGTGGTTTGTGATCGGGAGCCGGAACGATGACCCTCGACACTGTGCGGACAATCTGCCGGGCGATGCCGGGCGCGACCGAGGATCTCAAGTGGGGCGCCGACCTCGCGTTCAGCGTCGGCGGCAAGATGTTCTGCGTCGTGAACACCGAACCGCCGCACCAGATGTCGTTCAAGTGCACACCAGATGACTTCGCCGAACTGATCGAGCGCGACGGTCTGATCCCCGCACCGTACCTGGCGCGCGCCATGTGGGTGCAGCAGTCTGAGCTCGCCGGCGAAGTGTTGGACCGTCGCGAGCTCCAGCAACTTCTGCGGAAGTCGTACGACCTTGTGGTGGCCAAGCTGCCGAAGGCGAAGCGCCCCGGCGCGAGCCTGAAGCCGCGTCGATGAGCCTCGATCGCTCGCCAGTGCTCAGCGTCGGCCGACGTCTCGATGTCCGCAAAAATCGCGTCGCAATAGGTTCATGATGGGTGAACGATCTGCAATGTTTTGACCCCGTCTTGCGGAAAAGCCCAGCAAACTCGCGTGGCTCGCCCGTTGCTTTTCTGCTCGGGCATGGACGCAGCTGAATTCGACCGGCTTGTTTCCCGTGCGCGCGATCCGCGGCTGATCCCGGGGATCTACAACTACTGCGACGGACGGTGTC
>DATASG010000080.1:0-10935 GCA_036269295.1 Vicinamibacterales bacterium
CAGCGCCGCCGCCATCATCACCTTCCGCATCGTGACCGTGGCCGTGTTCGTCGGGCTGCTGTGTTACGGGCTGGTGTGGCCGCTGCGCCGGCGGGTCACCGACGCGCAGGTCGCGATGTATCTCGAGGAATGCGATCCGACCCTCGAGGCCGCGATCATCAGCGCGGTCGAGGCGACCTCGGGCGGCGGTTCGGAGGCGCACTCTCCGCGCCTGGTCGAGAAACTCGTCGAGCAGGCGATCGCGCAGTGCCGGGCGCTGGATCACGGACGTGCGCTCGAGCGGACCTCGGTGCAGCGTCATGCGGGCGCGCTCGCCGGCGTCGCTGCGATCCTGGCGCTCGCCCTCGCCTTCGGCCCGAGCTATCTCCGCCACGGCGTGTCGGCGCTGCTGACCTTCCAGAGCGCCGCGGCGTCCAGCCCGTACAGCATCGAGGTCACGCCCGGCAACGCGAAGGTGCCGCGCGGCGCGGATCAGGCCGTGAAGGCGAGGCTGGTCGGCTTCACCTCGAGCGACGTGAGCGTCATGATGCGGGCGACGCCGGACGGATCGTTCGATCGGGTCCCGCTCATCGCCGCGGCGCAGCCGGGCGCGTTCGAAGGCATGCTGTTCCACCTCGAGAAGCCGACCGAGTACTACATCGAGTCCAACGGCGTCCGCTCCGGCAAGTTCATGCTCGCGGTCGTGGACCTGCCCACGGTCAAGGATCTCGATCTCGAGTACCACTTTCCCGCCTACACCGGCCTGGCGCCACGCAAGGCCGCGGGCGGCGACGTCGCCGCCATCCGCGGCACCGATGTCGTCCTGCACGTCGTCCCGACGATGACGACGCCGGACGGGAAGATTCTGTTGAGCGACGGCGGCGCGATGCCGCTGACGCGGCAGGCCGACGGATCGCTGACCGGCAGCTTCCCAATCAAGGGCCAGGGTTTCTACCACATCGAGCTGACCGGCCCGCATGGCGAAAAGGTCGACGCGTCGCCGCAGTACACGATCGACGTGATCGACGATCAGCCGCCGGCGGTCCATTTCACCAAGCCGGGACGCGACTCGCAGGCCAGTCCGGTCGAAGAGCTGTTCCTGGAAGTGCGGGCCGACGACGACTACGGCGTGAAGTCGCTGCAGCTGTTCTACTCGATCAACGGCGGCGCGCCGAAGACGGTCAACCTGTTCGGCGGGGCAAAGCCGCTCACCGAGGTCAGCGCCGGCCACACGATTTACCTCGAGGAGCTCGGGCTCAAACCCGGCGACTTCGTCTCCTACTACGCGAAGGCGTCCGACACCGACGCGGTCCAGGGGTCGAAGACGACGACCAGCGACATCTACTTCGTGCAGATCCGGCCGTTCAAGAAAGACTACAAGCCGTCGCAGTCGCAGGCGGGGGGTGGGGGCGGCGGCGGCGGCGGGCAGCAGGTCGGCCAGCTTTCGCAACAGCAGCGCGAGATCGTCGCTGCGACCTTCAACATCGTCCGCGACAAGGCGAAGACCAAGCCCGAGAAGTATCGCGAGAACGTGGTGTTCCTGAACCTGGCGCAGGCCAAGTTGCGTGATCAGGTGGAGGAACTGGTCGGCAAATTGAAAGCGCGGCTCGGCACGGTCGATCCCGCCTACAACAAGATCGCCGAGGCGCTGCCCAAGGCCGCCGAGGAAATGAAGGCGGCCGAATCCGACCTGAAGGCGATGAAGGCCGACACCGCGCTCTCGCCCGAGCAGCGCGCGCTCAAGCTGTTGCAGGATGCCGAGCAGGAGTACGAGCTGCAGGTCGCGCAGCAGCAGGGCGGGGGGGGCGGCGGCGGCGGCCAGCAGAACGCGCTCGCCGACGACCTCGCGGATCTGTTCGAGCTCGAGCTCGACAAGCTGGCCAACCAGTACGAGATGCAGCAGCGCGCCTAGCAGCAGGGCGGCGATCAGCAGGTCGATCAGCTGGTCGAGAAGCTGAAGGAGCTGGCGCGCCGGCAGCAGCAGGAGATGGAGCGTCAGCGGCGGATGGCGCAGTCCGGCCAGAGCGCCTCGGGGGGCGGCAGCGCCTCGCAGCGCGCGCTCGCCGACGAGGCCGAGAAGGCGGCGCGCCAGCTCGAGCAGCTGACACGCAACCAGCAGCAGCGCCAGCAGCTGAACGAGGCGATGAAGCAGCTGCAGGACGCGGCGGACGCGATGCGCCGCGCGGCCGCGAACGGATCGAAGGACGGCGGCGCGCAGGCCAACCAGGCGCTCGATCGGCTGCGTGACGCGCAGCAGAAGCTGGAACGGAACCAGGGCGGGCGCGGCGAGCGAGACATGCAGCGCGCGCAGAAGCAGGCCGAGGAGCTGGCGAACGAACAGAAGGAGGTCGCGTCCGAGGTGAACGGCCTCGAGTCGGCCGAGGCCGGTGCGGGGCGCCAGGGGAAGGCCCAGGCGCTCGGACAGCGCAAGGACGCGATGGACGCCAAAGTCGCCGACCTGCAGCAGCAGCTCGAGAAGATCGCCAACGAGATGCGCCGCGACGAAAAAGACGCGGCGCGAAAGCTGGACGAAGCCGCCGGCAGCATCCGCGACAAGCGCATCCGCGAGAAGATCCGCTACACCAAGAGCACGCTGCAGGGCGCCGGGGCGCAATCCGCGCGCGGCATGGAGGAAGACATCGCCCTGAACCTCCAGAACCTGCAGAAGAAGATCGAGGACGCCGCCGGCGCGGTCGGCAAGGCGTCGAAGCAGGACGCGGTGGCGCGCGCCGCCGACAAGACCCGCGATCTCGTGCGCGGCATGGAATCGCTCGACCAGCGCATGCGCGGACAGCAGGGGCAAGGCAAGGGGCAGGACGGCAAAGGGCCGCAGGGCAAGGATCCGCAGGGCAAGGATCAAGGACAGCAAGGCAAGGAAGGACAGCAAGGCAAGGAAGGCCAGCAAGGACAAGCGCAGGGTCAGCAGTCGCAGGGCGGGCAGAGCGGCGGCGGCGCGACCGACGGGGCCTACGGCGGATCGCGCAACGCCTACGGCGGCGGCTACGGACGCTGGAACCCTGACGACATCCGTCAGTTCCGCGGCCAGTTCCGTGAATGGGCGAATGACGCGGAAGGGCTCCGGCGTCAGCTGCAGCAGGCCGGCGTCAGCCCGCGGGATCTGGACGAGGTGCTGCGCGATCTGCGCGCCTTCGACAACGAACGCGTCTACGCGGATCCCAAGGGGCTCGAGCAGCTCCAGGCGGCGGCCATCGAGAAGCTGAAGAAGTTCGAGTTCGCCCTTCGTCGGAAGGCAGACGCCGGCAACGACTCGCTGTCGTTGTCCGGTTCGGATCAGGTGCCCGAAGGATTCCGCCAGGCGATCGAGGAATACTACCGGTCGCTGGCGAAGAAGAGCCCGCCGCCGCAGGATTAGCGGACCGGGACAGGCAACAGGGCGACACCGTGCGCGCGCGCGTGCTGACCGCTGCCAGCGTCACCTTGCTGACGGCGATCGCCGCGCTGGCGCAATATGGCGGGCCGCGCGGGCCGTTTCGCGAATACCCCAACATCGCCTACGACGGCCGGTTCACGTTCGTGCGCCTGAAATACACGCACGGCCCCGGCGGCAACTGGTACGGCGGCTGGCCGGCGTGGGGCCACGGCTATCCCCTGGCCGAGCAGAACCTGATGCGCATCATGCAGGAGGTCAGCTTCATCAACCCTCACAGCGACGAGATCAATGCGCTGAGGCTCGACGACCCGGCATTGTTCCGCTATCCACTCGCCTACATCATCGAAGTCGACTGGTGGGCGATGACCGATGCCGAAGCGGCGGCGCTGCGCCTGTACCTACAGAAAGGTGGTTTCGTGATCGTGGACGACTTCAAGCCGCGGCGCGGCCGATTCAACGGCCGCTTCGGCGGCGGGCTGGGCGGCGATCCCGGCGGCGGCTACGGCACGGGATGGGACGTGTTCGAGCAGGCGATGCACCGCGTGCTGCCCGACGGCAGATTCGTCGACCTCGACGCCACTCACCCCATCTTCCACTCGTTTTTCGAAGTCGATCGGCTCGACCTGATCCCACAGGCCTACATCGCCGGGCAGCCGATCTTCCGCGGGCTGTTCGAGGACAACGATCCGCACAAGCGGCTGCAGATGATCGTCAACTACAACACCGACATCTCGCAGTTCTGGGAGTGGTCGGGGATGGGCCTTCGGCCGGTCGACGAGACGAACGAGGCCTACAAGCTCGGGGTGAACTACATCATCTACGGCCTCACCCATTGAGGGACATTGCAGAAAGGGGTCGACACTCTCCTTACCGGAGCAGCCAGGCACGCATCGTTTTCGTCACCAGATCGGCGGCGTCGGCCTGCACGAAATGGCCGGCGCCCGGCACCGTGGTGATGGTCAGGTCCTTCTCGACCCAGTCCCACGTCCCGTTCAGTGCCGGCGACAACAGCGCCGTGTCGCCCAACCCGTGCATCATCAGCACGGAACACTGCACCTTCTTCACCGGGGACACGTCTTCGGTGTACGGCTCGCGCGGGTAGTTCCGCTTGTAGTAATTGAGCATCGCGCCGAAATCCGAGCGGCCGAACGCCTCGACGTACTTCTTCCTGGCCTCGGGATCTTTCACCCAAGCGGCGAGTCCCTCCGCGGTCAGCGACTTCTCCGCGCCTTCCATCTGGAAACGCCGCGCGTAGGCGCTGTTCGTCTGCTGCTCCGGGTTGTGGGCGAGCTCGCGCGACAGGCCCCGCGGATGCGGCAGGTTCAGGATGATCAGCCGCTCGACCGCCTGCGGCACGTTGATCGCCAGCTGCCATGCGACCACGCCGCCCCAGTCGTGGCCGACGATGATCGCCTTCTGCTGGCCGAGATGCTTGATCACGGCGAGGACGTCGCCGACGAGCAGGCGGACGTCATAGTTCTCGACCCCGGCCGGCTTGTCGCTGAGGTTATAGCCGCGCTGATCAATGGCGACGACCTGGTAGCGATCCGCAAGCCCTTCCATCTGGGCGCGCCAGGTGTACCAGTAGTCTGGGAATCCGTGAATCATGACCACCAACGGGCCCGAGCCGAGCGTCGCGTAGTGGATCTTGACGCCGTTCGAGTCGGCGTAGCCGTGGGTCACGCGGTCGTCGATGTCAGCGGCGCGCGCGCCGCCGGCGCCGGCCGCCACCAGCAGGACCGCGGCGCCCAGCGCCTTCATCAGGGTGATCATCGTGACCTCCAATCGTTGGGGCCTTGTTGCGGGGTTCTAGGGTTCTAGGGTTCTAGGGTTCTAGGGTTCTAAGGTTCTAGGGTTCTAGGGTTCTAGGGTTCTAAGGTTCTAAGGTTCAAGGTTCTAAAGCTCGAAGGGCTCCGAAAGTCTGGACACTACCCAAGCAGAGTGTATGTCAGCCTGCCCTGACCGAGCGAGGCGTAAACGCCTCGCCCGCCTCCTCCGTCTAACGGGACGGAGGACGCCTGATGTTTCGCACTGCTCTTCTCACCGCCGTCGTCGCGGCTGCCCTGGTGGGCGCGGGCACCGCGCAGTCCCGCGGCCGTACAACTCGAACCGGCAGCCTGTCCTGCGCCGATCGCGACCGCGACAGCGACCGGGTCACCCGCTGCGAGGTGCGCGAAGACACCATTGGCGGAGCCAACCCGCTCGACATCGACGCGGGGCGCAACGGCGGCATCCGCATCCTTGGCTGGGATCGCGGCGATGTGCTGGTGCGAGCGCGCATCGAGGCGCAGGCCGATACCGACGCCGACGCGCGCCGCCTGGTGGCGGGCGTGCGCATTGACACCTCCGGCGGTCGTGTCCGCGCCGACGGTCCCGACACTTTGGATCGCGACGAGAGCTGGAGCGTCAGCTTTGAGATCGACGTGCCGCGCAACGCCATGCTCACCCTCAACACCAACAACGGCGGCATCGTGATTGACGACTTCCGCGGCACCGCGACGTTCCATGCGAAGAACGGCGGCTTGGCACTGCACAACGTCGGCGGTGACCTGCGCGGCGAGACCACAAACGGCGGCGTGACGCTCGATGTCACCGGCGACCACTGGGACGGCTCGGGGCTTGACGTCGAGACGCGCAACGGCGGCATCAACCTCAACCTGCCGAAGGGCTTCTCGGCGGAGCTCGAGGCGGGCACTACCCATGGCCGTGTCAGCGTCGACTTCCCGATCACGGTGCAAGGGCGTATCGGCCGCCACCTGGAGACGACGCTCGGCGCGGGAGGACCCAAGCTGCGGGCGATCACGACCAACGGCGGAGTGACGATCCGTCAGCGTTGACGGCAGACGGGTCGTTCGACGATCGATTCCGCGGTGTAGAATCGAAGGGTCGGGGCGTAGCGAAGCCTGGTATCGCGTCCGCTTTGGGAGCGGAAGATCGCTGGTTCGAATCCAGTCGCCCCGACCACTTCCCAACCGACCATTCACATCAGATCCGTGGCTACCCCCCGCACCGTCGACAAGGCCGTCAACATCGCCGACCTGCGACGCCTGGCCCAGCGCCGGCTCCCCCGCGTGGTCTTCGACTACGCCGACGGAGGGGCCGAGGACGAAATCACACTAAGGGACAACTGCCGGGTCTTCGACACGATCCTTCTTCGCCCGCGTAACGGCGTTCTCGTCTCGCCCGCCGACCTGCGGACGACGGTCCTCGGCAGCAGGTTCGATCTGCCCTTTCTGCTCGCGCCGATCGGCAGCACGCGGATGTTCTACCCGCATGGCGAAGCGCTGGCGGCGGCGGCCGCCGGCGGCGCCGGCGCCGGCTATATCCTGTCGACTCTGTGCGGCTCGCCGCTCGAAGAGGTGAAGGCGGCAGCGACGCGGCCGGTGTGGTATCAGCTCTACCTGGTCGGCGGTCACGACGTTGCGCGGGCCGGCATCGAGCGTGCGCGCAAGGCGGGGTTCTCTGTGCTGGTGGTGACGATCGACACGCCGGTGGCTGGCATGCGTGAGCGTGACATCCGCAACGGCACCGGCGAGCTGCTCACGCGAAAGATCGGAGCGATGCTGCCGCACTTGCCGCAGCTGCTGTCGCGGCCTCGCTGGCTGGCGCGGTTCATGGCAGACGGCGGGCTGATGCGGTTTCCCAACGTCATGTTGCCGACGGGACCGATGACCTACACCGACGTCGGCCGAGCGCTCGAGCAATGCGCGGTTGGCTGGGGCGATCTGCGCTGGATCCGCGAGGCGTGGAAGGGACCGATCGTCATCAAGGGCGTGCACACGGCGGATGAGGCGCGGCGGGCGGTCGATGCCGGCGCCGACGGCCTGGTGGTGTCCAACCATGGCGGCCGCCAGCTGGACGGCGTCGCGGCGACGCTGCGGATCCTGCCCGAGGTGGTCGCGGCGGTCGGCACTCAAACCGAGGTGTTGTTCGACGGCGGCATCCGTCGCGGCAGCGACATCGTCAAGGCGCTAGCACTCGGCGCGCGCGCCGTGCTCGTCGGTCGCGCGTACGTCTACGGACTGGGCGCCGGCGGCGGACCCGGAGTCACCCGCGCGATTGAGATCCTGCGCGCCGATCTGCTGCGAACGCTGAGGCTGCTGGGATGCGGATCGATCGCGGAGCTGGATCAGTCGTTTCTGGATCTGCCTAGCGGGTGGCCGAAGGCCGCGCGGTGATGTGCATCAGCTGATCCTGAAACAGGCAAGCCGCAGTGGTCGCGCCGGCGGTCAAGCAGGCCACGAGAATAAGCGCCGCGGTCATGAAAGGAATACCGCGGGGCTCCGGCGCCGACAGGCTCGCCGCCAGCCGGCTTGACTCCACGACGGGGTCGCCCTCGCCACGCGGCGACACCGGCGCGGGGGCTTCTCCATCGGTCGCCAGACCGCTGTCGAGCGCGTCGAACGCGTCCAGGTGCTGCTGTTGCTCATCGCGCGCGGCCGCACCTGCCGCGCCGCGGCGCGCGGGGGCGGGGAATGCCGCGCCTTGGCCCGCGAAGGCGGGCGATGCCTGACGAGCGTCGCTGAACTGTCCCAAATCGTCGCGGAGCTCGGAACCGTTGATCAGCGACTGTTCGGCCGACGTCGTCGTGGGCATGTCGCTGGTCAGGATGCCGATTCCGTACCCGCCTCTCGGCGAAACGCGTCTCCGGAAAACGGCCTGTTTTGCGGGGAAGAATGATGTTGCGGTGCCGCGGACCGGCATCGCGTGTCGGTGAGCGGGACACGATTGCCCAGAACTGTAATCGAGGGATTGGCTCGGTCGAAGGGTGTCGACCGAGCCTGCTACACGCTACTTCGAGGCGTGCAGCGTCAGCTTCTGCACGCGCCAGTTGCCGAGCTCGGCGACCAGCAGCTCGTTCTCACTGCGGCAGTCGATCGCGTTGACCATGTTGAACTCCTTCGCGACGCGACCGGCGCGGCCGAATCGGCCAACGATCTTGCCGTCGAGCTCCATCTTGTAAATCTCGCCGCTGTCGAGCGACTCGGCATCGTTCGAGTTCGAGACGTACATGTACTGGTGCGGGCCCGGCGTGATGCAGATCGCAGCGGGGACGAAGCCGCTGGCAATCTGTGCCTTCGGGTTGCCGTCGCCGTCGAACACCTGGATCCGCTTGTTGCCGCCGTCGAGGACGTAGAGCAGTCCCTTGGCGTCGATGGCGATGCCGCGCAGGGAATTGAACTGGCCCGGTTCGGTGCCGCGCTGGCCCCACGACTTGATGAAATGCGCGTCCTTGTCGAACTTCGCGACGCGGGCGTTGCCGATGCCGTCACCCTGGCCGTCAGCGACATAGAGGTTGCCCTGCGCGTCCCAGGCGACGCCTGCGGTGCGGACGAAGGAGTCGCCGGGGATACCGGCGCCCGCCGGTCCAGCCGGTCCGCGTCCGCCACCACCCGCGGCCGCCGGCGCCGCAGCCGGCGCGCCACCGGGAGGTGGCGGCGCTCCGACGCCGCGGCCTTCTGGGGCGCCGCCGCGCCCTTCGGGCACCGCCCCTCGCCCGGGAGCTCCGGCGGGGGCGCCGGCGCGCACAGAGATCGCCTCTGGCTTGCGGCTCATCACCAGCAGAATCCGGCCGTCGGGATCGAACTTGATCACCTGCGTGGAGCCGCGGTCGACGACCCAGATGTTGTCCTGCGGATCGATGCGCACCGCCTGCGCGTTGTTGAAGCCATAGACGCCGACGCCGATCTCGCGGACGAACTTGCCGGCCGGATCGAACTGGAACAGCCGCGAGCCGGCCTTGTAGAAAGTGCGCGACGTGCCGAGCGTGGCGTGCGACGCACCGGTGCGCGTGTAAACGAAGATGTGCCCCTTGGAGTTGGTGGCCACCCCCGCCACCTCACCGAAATGCGTGTTCTCGGGCAGCTTGAGCAGATCGGGGTTGGCGTCGAAGGCGATCTCGGGAACCGTCTGCGCGGCGAGCGAGGCGCCGAGCGCCAGCGACGCGGCGGCAACCAGCCGTGTGAGTAGGCGTGTCTTCACAGTCGTCTCCTATCGCCCGCCCGAGCTCTTCATCGCCTGGGGCTTGAGCAGAATCTTCTGCACCCGCCAGTCGGTGATCTCGGAGACGAACAGTTCATTCGGGTTGCGGCAGTCGATCTCGTGCACGGTGCTGAACTCCTTCAGCGCCTTGCCGGCCTTGCCGAACTTGCCGACGATCGTGCCGTCGAGCTCCATCTTGTAGATCTCACCGGTCTGCGCCGCGGCGCGTGAATCGCCGTTGTCGGGGACCGAGTTCGAGACGAACAGGTACTGGTGCGGGCCGGGCGAGATGCAGACCGCCCACGGGCTGCCGACCTGGTCGTAGACCGCTTTGAAATTCAAGTCGTTGTCCCACACCTGGACGCGCGCGTTGCCGCGGTCGCCGATGTAGACGTTCCCGGCGGCGTCCATCGCCATGGTGTGCGGCAGGTTGAGCTGACCCGGGCCGTTGCCCCGAACACCCGCCGACTTGAGAAAGCGGCCGTTCTTGTCGTACTTCACCACCCGGTTGTCGCCGTAGCCGTCGGTGACGAAGATATTGCCTTGCGCGTCCCAGCCGACATCGGTCGGGCGGTTGAACGAATACGGCCGGTTCGATTGGGGCGCGCTGCCCTGGCCGGTCATGGCCGTCAGCTCGTCGACCGGATCCGGCCGGCGTCCGATCACCATCGTCACGCGTCCGGCCGGGTTGAACTTGATGACCATGTTCGAGCCTTCGTCCACGGTCCAGATGTTGTCGTCCTTGTCGACGCGCACGGCGTGAGCGAAGGTGAAGCCGTAGAGGCCGACGCCGATCTCGCGGACGAACACACCGTTCTGGTCGAACTCGAAGAGGCGAGTGTCGCCGCTCCGGGTGTAGACGAACACATGCCCCTTCGAATTGGTCGCCACACCGATGCCCTCGCCCAGGTAGATGTTGGGCGGGAATTTCAGAAAGTTCGGGACCGATTCGAATGCGATCTCCGGGACGTTCTGCGCCTTGGCCTTGCTTTGCGCGAAGCCGGGGCCGGCCAGGAAAAGCCCGGCGATAACGCCACACGCGGTCAGGACACGCTTCATGAAGCCTCCGAAGATGATGGAACAGGCAATCTATACGAGCGCGTCGGAAGGTTCAAGCGGGCTGCGGCCCGCTCGAAGGGACCGAGCCTCATCTTATCCCCAGGTGACCGTGCCGCCGGCGGAGCGAAAGGCGGCGAGCACGGCGTCGAGTTGGATCTTCAGATCCTCGCGGGCGAGCCAGCTGGTGTCCGTCAGCCGCACGGCGGCGACCTTGCGCAGGTCGCCGGCGAGGTTCTCGAACAGCTGCGCGGTGGTGCCGTCCATCTGCGAGTCGAGGAAGCGCATGAACAGCGGCTCGCACGACAGCACCGCCGGCCGCCCCGCGCGCAGGAACAGAAAGTCGCGTCGCTCAACTCTCAAGGCTCGCCTCTCAAGGCTCAACCGGCAACGCTCAGAATCGTGCGCGCGACCATGGCCCGGGTCATGGGCACCTTGTAGCCATTCTTTGCCAGGGGCCGCGCGCCGGCGACCGCCGCCACTCCCGCCTTCCCTGCCAGCTCCGCCGTCATCCGCTGACCGGTCAG
>DATASG010000081.1:0-7091 GCA_036269295.1 Vicinamibacterales bacterium
GGCCAGGAGCTCGAAGATCAGTACTTCGGCGCCATTCCCGATCGGGTGATGGCCTTCATGTCCGAGGTGGAGACCGAACTGTACAAGGTCGGCGTGCCGGTGAAGACGCGCCATAACGAGGTGGCGCCGAGCCAGTACGAGATCGCGCCGGTGTTCGAGAACGCCAACGTCGCCACCGATCACCAGATGATGATGATGGAAACGCTGAAGCGTTCGGCGCCGAAGTTCGGCCTCGCGTGCCTGCTGCACGAGAAGCCGTTTGCCGGCGTCAACGGCTCCGGCAAGCACCTCAACTGGTCGATGAGCGACGATGAGGGAAATAACCTGCTCGGGCCTGGCACCAACACCCACGACAACATGCAGTTCCTGGTGTTCTGCACCGCGGTGATCCGCGCCGTGAACCGCTGGCAGGGATTGTTGCGCGCCAGCATCGCCAGCGCCGGCAACGATCACCGTCTCGGCGCCAACGAAGCGCCGCCGGCGATTCTGTCGATCTTCCTGGGCGACATGCTCACCGACATCTTCGAGCAGATCGAGAAGGGCGGCGCCAAGTCGACCAAGCACGGCGGCATGCTCGACACCGGCGTGCTGGTGCTGCCGAAGCTGCCGCGCGACGCCGGCGATCGCAACCGCACCAGCCCGTTCGCCTTCACCGGCAACAAGTTCGAGTTCCGCGCCGTGTCGTCGAACCAGAGCATCGGCTATCCGAACATCGTCCTCAATTTGGCGGTGACCGAGTCGATCGACTACATCGCCACCGAGCTGGAGAAAGCGGTCAAGGGCGGCAAGACGCTGAACCTCGCGGTCGCCGAGCTGTTGCCGAAGTTGATCAAGGAAAACAAGCAGATCATCTTCAACGGCAACGGTTACTCGAAGGAGTGGGAGAAGGAGGCAGGCAAGCGCGGGCTCCTCAACCTGAAGAATACCGTGGATGCCCTGCCGCAGCTCGTAACCAGGGACGCCATCAAGCTGTTCGAGACCTACAAGATTCTCAACCAGCGCGAGCTCCACGCGCGCTACGAGATCATGATCGAGACCTACAACAAGACCGTGAACGTCGAAGGCCAGCTGATGGTCCTGATGGCGAACCGCTACATCCTGCCCGCCGCGTTCGACTACCAGAGGCAGGTGGCGCAGAGCGTCGCGGCGGTGAAGTCCGCGGGCGGCAGGTCGGACGCCGGTAAGAAGGTGCTCGACTGGCTCACGAAGAAGATCGATCTCTTCAAGGAGCGGACCGACAAGCTGGAAAAGGCGCTCGCGCATGAAGGCCCTTCGTCCGAGAAACACGCGAAGCACTTCCGGGACGTCGTCGTGCCCGCGATGGCGGCGCTGCGCGAGACCGGCGACGAGCTCGAGCTCGAAATCCCGCACGAATCGTGGCCGCTCGCGACCTACCGCGAGATGCTGTTCATCAAGTAGGGCGGGTGATCAGGCGGGTCACGCGCCGTCACTTCGGCATCACCGCCGGCTCTGCCGTGGCGTCGGTGGCCTTGGGTGACGCCTGTCTGGTCGAGAGCAAGGCGTCGTCCGAAAGCGACGGACGGCTGGCCGCGCGCCCGCCGGATCGCGTCGCCACCTCGCTCGTGAGCGGCGCGCTCGGGTTGGGTAGCGGTGGGCGCGATGGCGTCGTCCAGGTGCCGACCGCCGCCGCCAAAGGCCCGGTGCCGCTGCTCGTCTTCCTCCACGGCGCGACCCAGAACGGCGCCGGAATGTTGCGCCGCATCGGCCCGGCGGCTGATCAGACCGGAGTGGCGGTGCTCGCGCCGGACTCTCGCGGCACGACCTGGGACGCGATTCGCGACCGCTTTGGCGACGATGTCCGCTTCCTGGATCGGGCGCTCGAACACGTGTTCGCGCGCCTCGCCATCGACCCCGCGCGGGTGGCGCTCGGCGGCTTCTCCGACGGCGCCTCCTACGCGATCTCACTCGGCCTGGCCAACGGCGATCTCTTCCCGCGCGTTGCCGCGTTCTCGCCGGGCTTCGTCATCAGCGCCATGCTACACGGGCGCCCGCGCTTCTTCGTCTCGCATGGGACGGCGGACCAGATCCTGCCAATCGATCAGAGCAGCCGCGTCATCGTGCCGCGGCTGCGATCGATGGGCTATGACGTCACCTTCCGCGAGTTCGACGGTCGCCATGAAATGCCGCCCGACGTCGCGCGCGAAGGACTTCAGTGGCTCGCGCGGTGATACAACCCCGCCGGTGTTTGGGTCAGGAACCTCTCGCTGGTCAGCGTCTCGAGAATCGCCGCCGCATGCTCTGACCGCAGGCCAAGCATGCGGGCCACTTGCAAGACGCTGATGCGGAGCCCCGGCATCTCCAGAAACTCGTTACGAAGACGAAGCGAATCCAGTTCGGTGGGAGCGGCAGCGACGATCATCGGCACACCTCATATGGCGGGTTTACCGGCAATCTGTCTCGAGCAGGAGGCAGTTCAGGCGGGATAATCGTCCTCTGCCCCAAGGATGTCAAGCCCGCTCTACGGCCCGATCCACGGCGATCGCCGGCCCTGCAACCTCCGCCCCCTGTCGACCGTCTAAAGGAGCCAAGGAGCCCACATGTTGCACGTCCTTGCGCTGCTCGCCGCCACCACCGTCGAGCCCATGGTTTCGACCGCCTGGCTTCAGGCCCATCTCACCGATCCCCAGGTCCGCATCGTCGCCACCGGCGACCGCGGAGTCTACGACCGCGGCCACATTCCCGGGGCGAGGTTCATCGATCACATGGACACGCTTGCCATGCAGACCGGCGCCTCCGGCATGGAACATCGCCTGCTGCCGCTCGCCGATCTCGCCAGAGTGCTGGCGGCCAGGGCGGGAGTGGCCGACGGCACCCACATCGTGCTCTACGGCGACAGCCCGATGCAGACCGGCTGGATCTACATGACGCTGGCCGCGACCGGCCATGCCGACGACGTCTCCATGCTCGATGGCGGGATCAACCTGTGGCGGGCGGAGGACCGCGCCGTGTCGACCGACGCGCCGCCGCCGGTCGCGGGCACCCTGACGGTGCGCCCCGCCACCGACGTCGTCGTCGACGCCGCGTATGTGAAGGCGCGGCTGCAGTCGCCCGACGTCAAAGTCCTCGATGTCCGAACCACCATGGAGTGGAACAACGGCCACCTGCCTGGCGCGACGCTGATCCTGTGGCAGGATCTCTACGCCGACCAGCGGCTGCAGAAGTTCAAGTCAATCGACGAGATCCGCGCGCTGATCAAGAACAGCGGCGTGGCGCCGAACCAGAGCGTGGTGACCTACTGCGCGGTGGGAATGCGCGCCAGCCTGATGTACTGGGCCGTGCGCGCCGCCGGGATGCCGGTCCGCGTCTACGTCGGATCGTGGCAGGACTGGCAGCGCGATTCGAGCAACCCGATCGCCAGGTAGTCACCGGGACGGGACGCGACTGCGTTTTTCAAGAAAACAGATCGCCGGCCAGGTACTTGAGCCCCGAGTCGACCGCAACCGTGGCGACGACGTTGCCGGCGCCCAGTTCCTTGGCCAGCTTCAATGCCGCGACGACGTTGAGCGCCGTCGAGGTGCCGGCGAACACGCCCTCTTCCTTCGCCAGCCGTCGCGCCATCGCCCGCGCCTCGGTTTCCTCCACCGCGCGCGCCTCGTCGTACACCCCTGAGGTGAGATGCGGCGGCATGAAGCCGGCCGCGATCCCCTCGACGCGATGCGGCCCGCCGTGTCCCTGCGTCAGCAGAGGCGCCGACGCCGGCTCGAGCGCGACGATCCGCGCCGCGCTGCCCCCGGACTTCAGCGCCTTCGACACCCCTGCGAGCATGCCCCCCGTGCCGACCGCGCCGCAGAACGCATCCAGCGCTCCGCCGGTTTGTTCCATCAGCTCGCGGCCGATGGCCATGAAACCGTTGACGGCGTCAACGTTGTTGAACTGATCGGTCCAGAACGTATCCGGTTCCTGCAGCATCCGCTTGACCTCGGCGCGCATCCGATCGAACAGCGCCGGCGTGATCTTGCCGCCCTCGCTGTCGACGAGATGCAGTTCGGCGCCGAAGGCGCGCATCGTCTCGAGCTTCTCTTTCGCGAACGCGTCAGATGAAACCGGCGCGAAGCGATAGCCCTTCACCGCGCACACCAGCGCCAGCGACGATCCGGTGCTGCCGCCGGTAAACTCGACCACGCGCATGCCGGGACGCAGGGTGCCGCGTGCCTCCGCACCTTCAATCATCGCCAGCGCCATGCGGTCCTTATAGGAGCCGGTCGGGTTGTAGTACTCGAGCTTGATGAGAACGTCGGCGCTGCCCGGCTCGACGAGCCGGCGCAGACGCACCGCCGGTGTCCGCCCGATCGCGAACAGAACGGATTCGGCAATCGACTGAGAAGCCATGACCAGAACTGTACTCGGCGGGGCCGACGACTTCCACCCGGCGGCCGCGTCGTGCCCTGGTCTTTTTCGTAAAACGGCACAAGTCGCGGTACTCTAACGACGTCTTTTTCACGCTCACCATGGCGAAGCGCAAATCACCCGACCTTTTTGACAACCTCGAGCCGGCTGGCGGCGCGACGCCGCCGCCCTCCGGCGGCGGCCCCGGCAGCACCGCCAACGTCACCCTGCACGAGGCGGCGCAGTCGCGCTATCTGAATTACGCCCTTTCGGTAATCACCGCCCGCGCGCTGCCGGACGTCCGCGACGGCCTCAAGCCGGTGCAGCGCCGCATCCTGTTCACGATGTGGGAGCAGAGCCTGACCGCCGACGCGAAGCACCGCAAGTGCGCGAAGGTGGTCGGCGACGTGATGGGCAGCTACCATCCGCACGGCGACTCGGCGCTGTATGAAACGCTGGTGCGGATGGCGCAGCCGTTCTCGCTGCGCTACCCGCTGGTCGACGGCTCCGGCAACTTTGGATCGCTCGACGGCGACAGTGCTGCGGCGATGCGCTACACCGAGTGCCGCCTGACGCGGATCAGCGACGAGATGCTGACCGAGATCGAACAATCGACCGTGCCCTTCCGGCCCAACTACGACGGCACCAAGAGCGAGCCGGTGGTGCTCCCGGCGCGGGTGCCGAATCTGCTGGTCAACGGCGCCACCGGCATCGCCGTCGGCATGGCGACCAACATCCCGCCGCACAACCTCGCCGAGATCTGCACCGCGCTGGTCAAGCTGCTGGACAACGACGAGCTGAGCACCGCCCAGCTGTGCCGCTGGGTCAAAGGGCCGGACTTCCCCACCGGCGGGCAGATTCTCAATTCACAAGAAGAGCTCAAAGACATTTACAAGACCGGTTCCGGGTCGATCCGGTTGCGCGGCACTTGGGACCTCGGGCCTGAGACGCGCTCGACCAAGACGATTTACATCGATAGCGTGCCCTACACCGTCAACAAGTCGCAGCTGGTCGAGCAGATCGCCAACGTGGTGATCGCGCGCAAGCTGCCGCAGCTCGTCGACGTCAAGGATCTGTCGACCGAGGACGTGCGCATCGCCATCGAGATGAAGAAGGACGCCGACGAGAAGATGATCATGGCGTATCTCTTCAAGCACACTTCGTTGCAGCTCAACTTCGCGGTCAACCTCACCTGTCTGATCCCCACCGAAAACCCTGAGCTCGGCCGCCCCGAGCGGCTCGATCTCAAGCAGATCCTCTGGCACTTCCTCCACTTTCGCCTGGAAGTGGTCACCCGGCGCCTCGAGCACGAGCTGGCGTCGCTCAAGAAGCGGATCCACATCCTCGAAGGCTTCGAGACCGTTTTCGACGCCCTCGACGAGATCATCAGGATCATCCGCAAGTCGGACGGCAAGGCCGACGCCGCCGAGAAGATCATGGCGCGGTTCAAGCTCGACGCCGACCAGGCCGACGCGATCCTCGAGCTCAAGATCTACCGGCTCGCCCGGCTCGAGATCCTCGTCGTCCGCAAGGAGCTGGAGGAGAAGCGCGCGCGGGCGCGGCAGATCACGACCCTGCTCAGGAACCAGGACAGCCGCTGGGCGCTGGTGCGCTCGGAGCTCGAGTCCATCAGCAGCCACTACGGCGACAAACGCCGGACCACCATCGCCAGCGATAGCGGCGAGCCCGAGTACTCCGCTGAAGACTTCATCGTCGACGAGGACAACGTCGTCATCGTGTCGCGCGACGGCTGGGTGAAACGGCAGAAGGAAGTGAAGGATCTGTCGACGACCAGGCTGCGCGAAGGCGATGCGGTGATGGCGGTGTGCGCCGGCAGCACCCGCGCCAGCTGCGTCTTCTTCTCGAACTTCGGCGCCGCCTACACCAGCAAGATTATCGACGTGCCGGCATCCACCGGCTACGGTGAGCCGATTCAGAAGCAGTTCAGGCTGAAGGATGGCGAGAAGATCGTGGCGGCGATGAGCCTCGATCCGCGGGTCGCCGGTACTATCACGCCGAAGAGAGAGGGAGACGCCGCGCCCGTCCACGCCGTGGCGGTGTCGAGCGACGGCTTCGCGCTGCGCTTCAACCTGGACGGGCTGGTGGAGCCGAGCACCCGCGCCGGCCGGCGCTACGCGCGACCGGCGGAAGGTGCAGAGATCGTGAGCGTGGCGCGCCTCACTGGCGGTGAAGTCCTGATTGCCGCCAGCGCCAGGGCGCGCGGCATCCTCTGTAAGGCCGACGAGGTCAACTTCCTGTCGGGGCCGGGCAAAGGCGTGCTGCTGATCAAGCTCAATGAGGATGACAGGCTGCTCGGCGCCATCGCCTCGACCGGCGACCGCGATCTGCTCACCGTCGAGACCTCGCGCGGGGCGGAGCAGACCATCAGCACCGGCAAGTACGAGGTGACCGGGCGTGGCGGAAAGGGGCGCGAGCTCCTCCAGCGCGGCCAGTTCACCAAGGTCATCTGGCCGACGCCCGAAGCGCCGCCGCCGTTGAGCGGATCGAGCTGAAGTAGCTTTTGTATCGACAGCCGAGTACAATGATCGGGACGCCTCACCCTGAGGCGGTCAGCTCGACCGCTGCGAACCTTGGCCGGCACTCCGCCGGCCGCTGACGGTCGGAGCCTCTTACGATTCGCAGCTGCGAAGGATGCGCTTTTGTCACAGGAACGTCTCAACATCGCTGTCTTCATCGACTTCGACAACATCGAAATCGGCGTCAAACAGACCCTCGGCCAGCAG
>DATASG010000082.1:0-6393 GCA_036269295.1 Vicinamibacterales bacterium
AGAACCCTACAGGTATTTGAGCAATCCCCCGAACGCCTGCAGCAGGACATCCGCGAGGCTGCGGACGAGCGGCGAGATGTCGCCTTCGTTGACCGCGGTGGCGACCGTGACCGGATTGGTGACGAACAGCCAGATCGTCGCCCCGGCCAGCACGATGCTGACGATGGCGATCAAGGTGAACAGGCTGACGCCGATTCGTTGCAGGCTCATGGCACTTCGAGCACGATCTTTCCGAACTGTCCCGATTCTTCCATGCGGCGGTGCGCGCTCGCGGCCTCACGCAGGGGAAACGTCGTGTCGATCACCGGCTTCAGCTGTCCGGCGAAAAAGAGCAGGACGGCGCGCAGCAGCTCGCCCTTGGTGCCCATATACGACCCCAGGATCGAGAGCTGCTTGGAGAACAGCGCGCTCAAGTTCAGCGCGCCGTTGGCGCCGGTGGTCGCGCCGCAGGTGACGAGACGCCCGCCTCGGGCCAGCGCGCGGACGCTCTTCGCCCACGTGGCCTCCCCGACGTGTTCTATGACGATATCCACGCCGCGCTTGTTCGTCAGGCGTTTGATCTCCTCGGCAA
The DNA here is from genome assembly GCA_036269295.1 of Vicinamibacterales bacterium. Taxonomy (GTDB): domain Bacteria; phylum Acidobacteriota; class Vicinamibacteria; order Vicinamibacterales; family CAVVIG01; genus CAVQFC01. Next base: position 572 of record DATASG010000082.1, read on the forward strand.
TGTCCTGCCGATTGTGGTCGATGACCTCGAACGCCCCCAACGCACGGGCGCGCTCGAGCTTGTCGGCGGACCCCGCGGTCGCGAACACGCGGGCGCCGTGGAGTACGGCGATTTGGATCGCCGCCTGGCCGACGCCGCTGCCAGCCGCGAGCACGAGCACGTCCTCACCGCGCGTCAGCCCGGCCCGCGTCATCAGCATGTGCCACGCGGTGAGGAACGTCAGCGGAAACGCCGCCGCCTGCACGTAGTCGATCCCGTCAGGGATCGGGATCAGGTTCTGCCGCGGCACCGTCACGTACTCGGCGTAGCCGCCGGGGCGGTTGACGTAGCCGAGCACTTCGTACCGGGGGCACTCGTTGTCGCGGCCCGACAGGCACGCCAGGCAGCGGCCGCAGCTCACGCCCGGCTGCAGCATGACGCGGCGTCCCACCGGGCCGTCTGCGGCCGCCGACGAGACGACATCTCCCGCGATATCGCTGCCGGTGATGTGGGGCATCGGAATGTGGATGCCGGGCAGTCCGCGCCGGCCCCAGACATCGAGATGGTTCAGCGCGCACGCGCGCACGCGCACCAGCACTTCGCCTGGCGCGAGACCGGGATCCGGCGCGTCCTCGTAGCACAGGACTTCCGGACCGCCGTGCTGATGAAACCGGACGGCCTTCATTTCAGTTGGCGAATTGGCGAGAGGGGAGTCGGCGAGTGCATCACCCACTCACCAAGTCACCAATTACCAAATGCTATCAGAAGGCGTCGGGGGGAATGATGACGGGCTCGCCCAGACCGAGCGCGCCGAGATCCGCGCCGACCACGTCGAGGTCGCCGACCACCAGCGTGACGAGGCGGTCGGGGTCGAGGTGGCGCGTCATGACGCGCGACACGTCCTCCGCGGTCACGCCCTCGATGCGCGGGACAAACTGCTCGAAGTAGTCGTCGGGGAGGTCGTACAGCGCCAGCTGCAGCGCCGCGCGCCCGATCTGCTCGCCGGTCTCGAAGCTGCGCGCGTAGCCGCGTGTGAGCGCGGCGATGCCGAGCTCCAGTTCCTCCGGCGTCACCGGCCGCGAGCCGCGGATGCCGGCGATCTCGCCGAGCGACTCCGCGATCGCCTTCGCCGTACCGCTGGTCTGGACGCTGACCTGCAGCACGAACGGCCCCGATCGGCGGCGGAACTCGAAGGCGGTCCGCGCGCCGTAGGTCAGCCCCTTGTCCTCGCGCAGGTTCAGGTTGATCCGGCTGACGAACTGGCCGCCGAGAATCGTGTTGGCCAGGACGAGTGGGTGGTAGTCGGGCGTATCGCGCGCCACCGACACCTGTCCGATCCGCAGCTCGGACTGCGGCGCGCGCGGCCGCGGCACGACGTTGAGCCGCGCCGAGTGCGGCAGCGACACCTCGACGTTCGGTTCGGCATCGCCGCCGCCGCTCCAGTCGGCGAACGCCTCGGCCGCCATCTGCACCACGGCGGCGTGATCGCAGTCGCCGACCGCGATCAACGTCGACACGCCGGGCCGAATCGCGCGGGCGTGAAAGGCGCGAACATCGTCGACGTCCATTGCCGCAAGCGAGGCTTCGCTGCCGATCGGCGAATGACCGTATGGGTGCGCGCCGTAGAGGAGCTTGAGGAAGGCGCGATCGCCGACCGCCCCCGGCATGTCGCGCATCTGGGTCAGGCGGTGCAGCCGCAGCTGGCGCACGCGTGAGAAATCGGCCTCGCGAATCGCCGGCCGGACGACGACGTCGGAGAGGAGATCGAGGGCGCGGCGGGTGAAGCGGCTGAGGACGGTGACGCTGGTCACGGTTGCGTCCGAGCCGATATCGGTGTCGAACTGCGCCCCGAGCCGCGCCAGCTCCTCGTGGATCTCGATCGCCGAGCGGTCGCCGCTGCCCTCGTCGAGCATGTCGGCGGCGACGGCGGCGAGGCCGTCCTTGCCGACGGGGTCGGACGAGGCGCCGCGGCGGATCAGGAGCGTGAAGGCGACCAGCGGCACCTGCGTGTGGTGCACGGTCCAGACACGCAAACCGTTGGGCAACGTCGACTTCTCGATCGCGGGAAACGGAAAGTTGCGGGTCGGTTCCGGAACCGGCAGCTGCGACCGATCGGCGGCCTGCCGCGAGCCCCGACGAGGCGCCTGCCCCGGCGCGGTCAAGAGACGACCGCCGTCACCGAATCGGGCGCCGCCAGCGTCGCGCGGCCGTTGGGCACGATGCTGAGCGTGACACGCCGCGCCGGATCGAGGTAGCGCTTCACGACCGCCTGCAACGACGCCTTGGTACAGACCTGATAGCGGGCCAGGTCCTTCGGGAAGTAGGCCGGGTCCTTGAGGAAGACGTTGTAGGCGTTGAGCTGATCGGACTTGCCGCCGAAGCCTCCGACCGTCTGCAGCCGGAACATGAACTGCGCTTCGGCCTGTACCCGGCCGCGCCCGATCTCTTCGTCGGTCGGGCCGTCGGCGGCGAGGCGGGCGATCTCCTCGAAGATCACGCGCTCGAGCTCGGCGAGTGTGTGGCCGGGCGCCGCGGTCGCGGTGATCTGCGCATAGCCCATCATCTCGCGCGAATTCTGCGAGGCGGAGACGTCGGTGGCGAGGCGTTCGTCGAACACCAGCCGCCGGTACAGGCGCGAGGTCTTGCCGTTGGCGAGGAGATCGGTCGCGAGATCGAGGTCGGCATCGCCCTCGGCGAACATCGCGGTCGTGATCCAGGCCAGGTAGAGCCGCGGCAGCTCGACGCGATCCTCGAACTGGATCCGCACGTCGCTCGCGAGCGAGGCATCGACGTGAATCGGATCGACGCGTTCGCCGGGCTCGATCTCGCCGAAGTAGCGATCGACCAGCGCCAGGGCGCGATCCGGATCGATGTCGCCGGCGAGCGCCAGCGAGGCGTTGGCCGGGTGATAGTAGCGGCGGAAGAACGCGCGCACTTCGTCGAGCTTCACCGCTTCCAGATCGGCAATGTCGCCGATCGTGGTCCAGTGGTACGGATGATCGGGCGCGAACAGGGCCGCGAGCAGCGCCATCGGCGCCAGCCCGTAAGGACGGTTCTCGTAGTTCTGCCGGCGCTCGTTCAGCACCACGTCGCGCTGGTTGGCGAACTTGGCCTCGGTCAGCGCCGGCAGCAGGAAGCCCATGCGATCCGATTCCATCCAGAGCGCAAGCTCGAGCGCCCCGGCGGGGACCACCTCCCAGTAGTTCGTACGATCGGCGTTGGTCGAGCCGTTCAGCGTCGCGCCGGCGCCCTGCAGCGGCTGGAAAAACCCGTGATCGTGATGCTCGGAGCCCTCGAACATCAGATGCTCGAACAGGTGCGCGAAGCCGGTGTGGCCGGGGCGCTCGTTCTTCGAGCCGACGTGATACCAGACGTTGACGGCGACGATCGGGCAGGCGTGGTCTTCATGGAGCAGGACGTCCAATCCGTTGTCCAGCGTGTGCCGGGTGAAGGGAATGTTCACCGGAAGGTGCCGCAGCTCTGCATGCTCTTGCCGTAATACGGATTGTGAATGGTGGCGTCGGCCTGCAACCACGGCTTCTGCACCATCGGACAGAACGCGACCTTCACGCCCTCGGGCGCCTTCAGCTTGAGGCCGGTCATGTACGTGTCGATGGCCTCGCTCAAGGCGCCGAACTTGGCGCGGGCATCATCGATCTCGCCGGCGGCGGCGAGCTGCACGGCGGTAGTGTCGATCTTCATCGCCGGCGCGCCGAGCGCGGTCGCGGCGGTGGCGATGTTGCCGGCATTCGCCTTGACCCCGTCCATGCTGTCGTCGGCGAGGGCCGCCTGGATCTTGAGGTACGGATCGATCACGCCACGGCTCATCTCGGCGCCGGGCTTGGGCGTCTTGTCGGTGGCCGGCGCCGGCGCACATGCCATCGCAGCTGTGCTCAAAAGCATCACCGCTGTCGCCGTCGCTCGTCTCCACAGCGTCGAGCTTCGGTGGGCAGTCCGCGGTCTCTGTCTCTGTGTCATTTGACCACCGTTAGCTGAATGGTCGGCCTGTTGAAGCTCGCGATCGAGACCTGCGCGGCGGTGCGCTCGGCCGCGGCGGTGAACGCCTTCCCCGACGGCGACTCCGGCTCGCTGATCATCAGCGGCACGCCGGCGTCGCTGCCCTCGCGAATCGGCTGGTAGATCGGAATGCGGCCGAGAAACGGGATCCCGAAGTCGGCCGCCATCTGCTCGCCGCCGCCGTGGCCGAAGATGTCGGCCTCCTGACGGCAATTGCCGCAGACGAAGTAGCTCATGTTCTCGATGATGCCGAGCGGTGGGATGTTCAGTTTCTTGTACATCGCGATCGCGCGCCTGGTGTCGGCGAGCGACACCTGCTGCGGCGTGGTCACGACGATCGCGCCGGCGACCGGCACCGTCTGACTCAGGCTGAGCACGACGTCGCCGGTGCCGGGCGGCAGGTCGATCACGAGGTAGTCGAGATTGGTCCAGGCGACCTCGCGGAAGAACTGCTGCAGCGCACCGTGCAGCATCGGACCGCGCCAGATGATCGGGGCGTCGTCTCCGGTGAGGAACCCCATGGAGATGACCTGCAGTCCGAATTTCTCCGCGGGCACGATTTTCTTCCCGTCGGTGGTGAGCTGGGTCTTGATGCCGAGCATGATCGGCACGTTCGGCCCGTAGATGTCCGCGTCGATGATCCCGACGCGGCCGCCGCTCTTGGCCAGCGCGATGGCCAGGTTGACCGCGACCGTGGTCTTGCCGACCCCGCCCTTGCCGGCGCCGACGGCGATGACGTTCTTCACGCCCGGCACCGTCTGCCGCGCGCCATCCGAGCCGACCGCCTCGCGCACCCGCGCGCTCATCTGCACTTCGACGCTGCTGACGCCGGCAATCTGCATCACCGCTGCGCGCGCCTGGTCGCGCAGCTGATCCTTGACCGGACAGGCGGGGGTCGTCAGCTCAATGGTGAAGGCGACGCGGCCGCCGTCGATCTCGAGGTTCTTGATGAATCCGAGGCTCACGATGTCGCGCTGGAGGTCCGGATCGCGGACCACCTTCAGCGCTTCGAGCACGGAGCCCTGCTCAACTGCCATACCGCCAAGAATATCGTACACTTGCCCCTGCATGGCGGACGCTGAGGGCTCACCGCACCGCGGCGTCATGATCGTGCTGGCGTATCTCTGGCCGCTCGCGCTGGTGCCGTTGCTCCTCGAGAAACATGACCCCGACCTGCAATGGCACGCCAGACATGGTCTGGTGCTGATGCTGGCCGAGCTGCTTCTGATCGCCGTCTACCTGGCGATCGCCAGCGTCGTCAGCCTGGCCGCGCTCGGGCTCGGCACCGCGCTCGCCATCCTGCTCGTGGCCACCTGGATCGGTGTGATGGCACTGCACGTCATGGCAATCGTGAAGGGTGTGAGCGGCACGCGTCTCATCGTTCCCGGGCTGAGCGAGCACGCGGATGCACGGCGACATGGCTGATGGCGATGAGCCATCAGCCATGGTCGAGAAATAGCTTTTTCCCGTCCTCCGTCAGCAGCGCCCAGAGCGCGTAGACTCCCAGCGCCGTGCCGTAGGGCAGCAGCAGCAAATCCACCGATCCGAGCATCAGCGCGATCAGGCGTGACCACGGTGTGCGGCGCCGCAATGGCAGGCCGACGATCACGTGCGCGGCTCCCCACGCCATCGCGATCAACGCCAGCGTCGTGAACGCCGCCGCGGTGATTCCGGCGGCCACCTCGCCGCCGCCGGTGCGGTTCGCGGAGGTGATCAGGGCGACGGCGCCGAGGCCGAGCGCCAGGGTCGAGAGGCCGATCACCACCGTCAGCAGGCCCCAGACGATGAACAGCAGGCCCAGGAAATCGACGTGCGACTTCATAACG
>DATASG010000083.1:0-9848 GCA_036269295.1 Vicinamibacterales bacterium
AAGTGCAGCTATTCAACGGCAACAAGCTCTCGATCATCAACAACTTCTCCAAGAAGGTCCGCAACGCGCGCGGCGCCAGCGATCTGAACCCGATCGAAACGACGACGCCGCAGGACGCCATCTCCGCTGTCTACGGCGTCGGCACGCGGTGGTGGTCGATCGGACCGGGCAACGCCACCTACAAGGCGGCCGATCAGTGGGTGCTCAGCGACAAGCTGCTGCTCGACGTCCAGTGGGCGCACGTCGGGAACAACTTCACGCTCGACTTCCACGATCCGTCGCTGGCGACGGTGCAGCCGACCTTCATCATCAACAGCCCCGCGGGCCTGAACGGCCGCTCGGGGACGCAGAGCTTGAACTTCCGTCCTTCGCAAATCGTAAACGTGAACCTGAACTACTTCGCGCCAGGCAAGTTGGGCGGCGACCACTCGTTCAAGATCGGCGGCTACTGGCGCGACAACTACAGCTTTTCGCAATCTCGTGTCGGCGGCGATGCAACAGCGCGCTTCCCGGCAGCAGCGGACCTCGCGGCCGTCGGCTCGAACGACTGCGCGACGCTGGCGGCCGGCTGCCAGGTGGATGCCCGCCGTTGGGGCCAGGCCGTCTACGACCTGCTCAACTTGTCGGCGTACGTGCAGGATACCTTCACGCACAAGCGCGCAACGCTGCAGCTCGGCCTCCGCTACGATCAGAATCACGATCAGGCGTTGGCATCATCCGTTCCGGCGAGCATGACACTGCCGACGATTCTGCCGGCGGTGAGTTTCGCAGGCGCGGATCCCGGAATCGTGTTCCACAATTTCTCGCCCCGCCTCGGCTTCACGTACGACGTCACCGGCGACAGCAAGACGATCGTCCATGCCAACTACGCGTTGTATTGGGGGCAGGTTGGCGATGGCGGCGTGTCCAGCCAGCTCAACCCGGTCACGGCTGTCACCGTTCGCTACGGCTGGCTCGATGCCAACCACGACGGAATCGTTCAGCCCAACGAGATCTACGACAGCAAGAACGTGCCGCTGCTGGCAGGCGGCAATCCCGCCAACTTTCTCAACGAAACCGGCAACTGGAATCCTGCGAATCCGGGATCGCCGACCACGCTCAACACCATCGACCCGAACCTGAAGAACGACCGGACCGACGAATTCATTGTCGGCGTGGATCGGGAGATCGGCGCCGGCTTTGCCGTCGGCGCCAACTACATCTGGCGAAAGTACGTCAACTGCTTCAGCAACGCTTGTCCTGGTTGGGCGCCGCTGAACGGCATCGCGACCGACGGCTCGAGCTATTCGGCGGTCTCGTTCACACCGGCGGCCAGCACCTGCCCCGCCGGCGCGTCGTGCCCGGCCGTGACCTACTACCAGCCGAACGTCCAGCTCGGAACGGTGTCGACGGAAACCAACATCCCCGACTTCAACCGTGTGTTCAACGGTCTCGAGTTGACCGCGCGCAAGCGGATGTCGCATCGCTGGCTGATGAACACCAGCTTCAGCTACAACAGCACGATCATGAATTTCGGTCCTAATTCAGTCCTGGGCATAGGCAGCTCAACGACTACGTCTCCTGGCGACCCGACGAACCTCATCGATCGCAACGGCTACCAGTACGACTACCTGACGTCCGGCAGCGGCATCGGCAACGTCTACATCAACTCCAAGTGGCTGTTCAAGCTCAGTGGCCTGGTCGAGCTCCCTGGCGGGGTGAATTTCTCGACGTTCTTCAACGCGCGGCAGGGGTACCCATACGAGCGCTTCATTACGAGCCCCTCGCGCGCCAACGGCGCCGGCACGGTCGGTGTGCTGCTCGATCCGGTGGGCGACAGCCGCCTGCCGACCTACGGTAACCTGGACCTCCATGTCGATCGTAAGGTCAGGATCGGAACAGTGAGTTTCGTGCCGACGGTGGACATTTTCAACGTCACCAACACGAACATCATCCAGGCCGAGCGCGGCACGCAGAACAGTTCGAATGCGAACTTCATTCAAGCGATCGTCGCCCCGCGCGTCGCCCGGTTCGGTATCCGGGTCAGCTGGTAGTCTGAGCGTCTTCCGACGCGGGCGGTTTTCAAGGGCGGGGCCGACGGCCCCGCCCTTTTTTTGCGCTATCCTTGCCCGGTGACCACCCCGGAGCTCGTCCGAAATTTCGCTCAGGCGGCGTTGAGCTCCGATCCCGGCCTGGCGGTCGCGGCGCTGATGATGGCGCGCGTCGAATACCCCGACCTCGACCCATCGCGCTATCTCGCACTGCTCGACTTCATCGGCGACGAGGCGCGCCGGCGCCTCGCGGTCGCGGCGCCGGCCCCGGACACGCCGCACGATGTCGACGTCGACCGCTACACCAAGGTCATCGCGCTCAACACGTACCTGTTCGAGGAGCTGCAATTCGTCGGCAACGAGGCCGACTACGGCGACCCGCGCAACAGCTTCCTGAACGAGGTGCTCGATCGGCGCACCGGTATCCCGATCACGCTGTCGCTGGTGTACATGGAGGTGGCACGGCGCGCGGGTCTGCCGATCGAGGGTATCAATTTCCCCGGACACTTCCTCCTCCGCTGCCGCGCCGGCCGGGGACTGACCGCCGCCGAAGACCTGATCATCGATCCGTTTCACCGCGGCGCGCTGCTCTCACGCGAGCTACTGGCACGGCAGTCGGGCGGTCACCAGGAACCGCAGGACCAGGACGAGGAGGCGGCGCGGTTCCAGTCGCGTCTGCTGCCGCCGGCGACCAAGCCGCAGATCCTGTCGCGGATGCTGACCAACCTCAAGCGCGTCTACGTGAAGATGCATTCGTTCCCGCAGGCGCGGGACGTCGCCGACATGCTGATCGCGGTCGACCCCTCGGCCATCAGCGAGCTGCGCGATCGCGGTCTGCTCGCCTATCACCTCAAGGACTTCTCCGGCGCGCTCCGCGATCTGCAAGCGTATCTGAGGTTGATCCCGTCTGGCGCGCAGGACGACGAGGAGCGGCAGGATCGCGAACGGATCTGGGAGCACGTCAAAACGCTCCGCAAGCGCGTCGCCTCGCTGAACTGATCGCCCGTCTGAACACGCGTCGCCTCGCTTACTGCTCAGGATTGGGCATGTCGAACCGGGAAATACCTGTCTCCTTGATCGTGTAGTCGGCCGGGACCTGGAAAAGGGTCGCGGCAGGCTCATCGCGCGAGATGTGGACCAACCGATAGGTCGAGTCGCCCAGCCGCGGATCCTTGCGATCGGTCAGCACCAGGATCTGCAGCTCAGGCGATGTCCATTCCTCCGATGTGACTGTGAGCGGCCATTCGTTGCCGATCGCGCCCGCGGCAATCGTGGTCTTCAGGCGTCGGCCGGCGACTACCACACCTTCCATCGTGCGGGGCGCGAGCGCCTCTTCCACATCCTCGACGACGCCACCGGCAGAGCCGCCGTCCAGTGGCCGATCGCCGGGGTTGAACCGCCGATAGCCGGCGACCTGTCCGTTGACTTCGAAGATGACGTTGCCGGCGTTCCGATCGCCCCCTTCCACTCGCACCCCTTCCACGCCGGCGGCGACGATGGGCGCACGCCGAGGTCTCGGCCCTCCGACGACGGTCGTCATCGCCGCCGCATCGAACTTCCTGACGATGGCGAGGCCGGCGAGACCGGGTGTCTTCCAGGCAATATGACTCTCGGGATCGAGAGAATACGAGACGCCCGCGATCGGATCGACGATCGAGATGCTTGGGGTAGCCGACGCCCGGTCCTCCTCGCGGCGCACGCGGCCCTCTCTGTCGCGGTAGACCCGGCCGGTCGAATGCTGAACGATGCGATTGCCGTCGGTGAGCACCTGAGTGTAGTCGTTGACGACCTCGGCCGAGTACGGTGCGCCTTTCAGCGTCCTCGCCTCTAGGGGGACCTTGACCTCGACGTTGAAGATGGGTGGCGCGCCCTGGGCGATCGCCGTGCCCGCAGTACAGATGACGAAGATCAACGCAAACGCCTGTCTCATGGTTGACTCCTATGGGTGATCAGGGAACCAGTCGGACGGCCCGGGGCAATTTGTCCTGTCCCACGAGCACGTCGGCTTGAACGAACGCCGCTTGCGGCGCGTGCGGCACGAGCCCAAGCGACAACACGATCGACGCCGGCATGTCGACGCGCATCAGGTAACCGCTTTCGAACGCGGGCAGTCCCGTCGCCCCAGGCCAGGCCACGAACTCGACGGCGTTGCGGGAGGCGATCCGCGGCGCGCGGGCCCTCGCACGGTGTGGCTGAATCGCGGACTTCACGAGCGCCGGAGCCTCCGGCCTGACGGCTGGAGCCGGCAAGAGGGTCGAGGCTTCGGCGCTGGTCTCGGTTGCGACGTCGCCGGTCGAAGGCTGAGGCGGCACGCGCCCGGGCGTCCGCCCGATCATCCACGCGATGGTGGCAGCCAGCGCGAGCAGTGCCGCGCCGGCCCGCCAAAACGGTCGGGAGCGACCGGGCGTGCGACGCCGTTGTTGCCACGCGACATCGAACGCCGCGAGGAGCGCCTGTTCCACTCGTGAATCGGGAGCCGGCACGTCCGTCTCTCGCGCCATGCGCTTGAGGGCGGCGACCAGTTCCTGTTCGCTCGTCGGGCTGTTCATAAGATCCACCTGGCGACCGGCGTCTGAAACGGCGCTTCGTCGGTGCCGCGCAGACGTTCGGCGAGCAGCGCGCGCCCGCGATGCAAGCGCGACCGCACCGTGCCAATGGCGCACCCGAGCGCCGCGGCCGCGTCGACGTAGCTCAGCTCCTGCAGATCACAGAGGACGACCGCTTCCCGAAACTTCACCGGCAGCGCCACTACCGCCTTACGCAGCACCGCGGCATGGTCTCGTCGTGCGATGCCGGCGAGGGGATCGGGCTCCACCGCCAGCTGTCTTGGCGATTCGCTTTCGGCGTCGGGCAACGACACCATGCGGCGGCGGCGTTCGAGCGCTCGACGCACGTGATTGCGTGTAATCCCGAGCAGCCACGGCACGACGCCCGCCCGATCGGCGCGATAGCGGTCGGCGTCGTGCATCACCACCATGAACACATCCTGCGTCACATCGTCGGCAACGGCCGGCGATCCGCTGACGTGAAACGCGAAGCGATAGACATCCGGCCGCCGCCGCCGGTAGAAGAGGGCAAACGCCTCGCGATCGCCGCCCGCAATCGCCGCGATCAGCGTGTGGTCTGACGAGTGGTCGGCAGCGGACATCGGACGCCGGTACGACTCCGGCAGCCGATATTCAGTTTGGAGAGAGAAAAGGTTCCGGCGACTGTGGAGATTTCAGGTTTCTCACGTCTGCAATTTCCCTTGTCCTCCGGGGCAGTCGATCAGGAGGGGGCACACTCCACAGTGCGGATCGCGTTCAGTGCAGGTGGCGCCGCCATGGTGCGAGAGGTAGAGAAAGGCGCGGCCGTATACTTCGGCTGACGCCGTGAGCTCACGGACGATCGCCTCCTGGACCGAACGCGCCTGCTTCTTGAAGTCGCCGGCTGCGGCGCCATAGCCAAGGCGCCTTCCGACGCGGCTGACGCGCGCGTCGACGGGTAGAATCGGCTGATCGGCGGCGAACAGCAGCATGCGGTGTGCCCCGGTCTCGCCCAGCTGCGGGAACGGCTTGAGCGCGCGGCGCGCGGCGGCCAGCGGACCGCGGATGGTCTTCGAGAGATTCGGCGATCGCCGGAACAGCTCGCAACCGCTGCGCAGAGACTGGATCCTGTTCTCGGTGTAGGGGCCGGCAAGCTTGACGCACTCCTCGAGCTTCTTCTGCGGCGCGCGCCACATCGAGTCCGGCGTCATCGCCGGAATCCGCTTCAGCGCCGCAAGCGCGGCATCGCGCTTGCGCGGCGTCGAGTGGACCGACAGCACTTCCCACACGAACAAGGTGAAGGGATCGCGCGGCGGCGGCGGCAGCACTCCGTAGAATTTCTGCAGCGCGTTGAGCAGCGTTTCCATCCTCGACACGGGTGTGCTTGGCGGCTACATTCAAGGCCGCCGCGCGATCTCCTCGTACAAGAAAGCTGCTGAAATAACGCCGCCGTGGAAGTTGGCGACGTCCAGCTTTTCGTTCGGCGCGTGGGCGTTCTCGTCCGGCAAACCGACCCCGAACAGCACCGACGGCAGTCCCAGCTCCTCCTGGAAGGTCGACACCACCGGAATCGACCCGCCTTCACGTGTGAAGACCGGTTTGCGGCCGAAGCCGCGTTCGATGGCGCGCCCGGCCGCCTGCACGAACGGGTTGTCGTACGAGGTCATCCACGGCTTGCCGCCGTGCATGCGGGTAATCTTCAGCTCCACCGTCTTCGGCGAAATGTCGCGCAGGTGCGCCTCGAACAGCTCGGCGATCTTGTCCGGCGTCTGATTGGGGACCAAACGCATGCTGACCTTCGCCATCGCGACGGCCGGCAGCACGGTCTTGGCGCCCTCGCCGGTGAAGCCGGACAGCAGGCCGTTGACCTCGAAGGTTGGCCGCGCCCATGTCCGCTCGAGGGTCGTATAGCCGGTTTCGCCGAACACCTTCGGGATGCCGAAGTCCTTCTTGTACTGCTTCTCGTTATAGGGGAGCGTCGCCCACGCCTGCCGCTCCTCCTCCTGCAGCGCCACCACATCATCGTAGAAGCCGGGGATCTTGACGCGGCCGCCGCGATCCTTCATCTGGGCGAGGATCTGCGCCAGGGCGAAGGCCGGGTTGACGACCGCGCCGCCAAACGAACCCGAATGCAGATCGGTGCTGCTGCCGCGCAGGTCGATCTGGAAATAGACCAGGCCGCGCAGGCCGTAACAGATCGAGGGAACGCCGCGCGCGAACATCGGCGAGTCGGAGATCACGACGACGTCGGCACCGAGCTCGCTCTTGTGATCGCGGATGAAATTGTCGAGATTCACGCTGCCAACCTCCTCCTCGCCTTCGAGGATGATCTTCATGTTCACCGGCAGCCCGTTGTTCTGTTTCAAGTGCGCTTCGATCGCCTTGAAATGCATGAACACCTGTCCCTTGTCGTCGGCGGAGCCGCGGGCGTAGATCTCGCCGTCGCGGACGGTCGCCTCGAACGGCGGCGATTCCCACAGCTCCAGCGGATCGACCGGCTGCACGTCGTAATGCCCGTAAAAGAGAATCGTCGGTGCGCCCGCAGCGCCGAGCCAATCGCCGTAGACCACCGGGTTGCCAGGGGTGTCGACCAGCCTCACGTGCTGCATGCCGATGCGCCGCATCTCGTCGGCGCACCAGTTGGCGCAGCGCTTGACGTCGTCGGCGTGCTGGGGAAGCGCGCTGATGCTGGGGATGGCGAGAAACGCTTTCAGTTCCTCGAGATAGCGCTCGCGATTGACGTTGATGAAATCGATGACGTTGTCCACGGGATACTCCGTTATGGGGCGGGCTGAGGATCGGGACCGCCGGCGGTCACCGGCAGCTCCAGATGAAATCGGTAGCCGCCGTTGGCTGGGCGCTCGACCGCGAGCGAACCGCCGTGTGCGAGCACGATCTGGCGGCAGGCCACGAGATCGCCCGACCAAGCCGGTCGGTCGGTCTGGTCGAGATCGGCGGCGGTGCGATCGTCGAGCTCGATGACCAGTCGATCATCGAAATCGCGGCGCGTGGCCAGGGTGACCGCCGCCAGTTCGCGGCGCGGGATCGATCGCGGCGCCGGACGCGACAGCAGGGTGACGATGACTTTTTCGAGCTGGCGGCCGTCGACATACATCAGCGGCAGGCGATCGGCGAGCGCGAGGTTGACGCGGACGCCGGCGGCGTCGAGCTCGCTGCGCATCGTCTCACAGGCGCGGTTCGCGAGCTCGTTGATATCCTGCCAGCGGCGCCTGGGCGCCGCCGGTTCGGTGAACGCCAGCAGGTTGCGGACGATGCCGGCGGCGCGGGTGGCGTTTTCCTGGATGTCGCGGAGCTCGTCCTTCGAGTCGGCGGCGATCCCGCCGGTCGCGAGCATCAGCTCGGTGTTGCCGATCATGCCCTGCAGCGGGCTCTTCAGCTCCTGAGCCAGGCCCGACACGAGCTCGCCGACCTGGACGAGCTGCTCGTGGTCGCGGAGATGGATCCCGTCAGCCGCGATCCGCTCGCGCAGGCGCGCGACGGCGCGGCGCCAGGTCACCTCGCGCGCGACCAGCACGGCCGCCAGCGCCGCCGCAACGATGATTACGACAGTGTCCATCGGCCGTGTTGGTCGGTGACGCGGGCTTCGGTCTTCAGTTTTTCAAGGTGTGCGCGCACGTTCTCCTGCGCTGCCGGCATCAGCGCCGGCGCGAGACCATCATAGATGGATTCGGCGATCGTCCGCACCTCGGCATGGCCGGCGCGGAGGGCCTCGAGCACCTGGCGCTCGCGCAGACGACGGTGTTCGAGGTAGCCGATGAGAATGGCGCGCGGATTGTCGATCACCGGCCCGTGGGCGGGCAGCAGCCGCCGCGGCTCGAGTGACAGCAGCCGCTCGAGCGAGGCGAGGTACTGCCCGAGGTCGCCGCCGCGGCTCCAGTGGATCATCACGCTGCTGCCCTGGGCCACGAGATCACCGGTAAAGATGGTCGCGCTCGGCTGGTGCCAGAACGCGAGATGGTCGGGCGAGTGTCCTGGCGTGTGAAGCGCCTGCAGCGACTCGTCGCCGGCGCGCACGACGTCGCCATCGCCGAGCGCTTGCCACGGTACGTCGTAGTGCACGTCTTCGTCGGGCCAGGGGAGCTTGCTGAAGGTCGCCGTCGGGTGCTGCGCCGCGATCGCCACCACCCCGGCGGCGTGATCACGATGGCCATGCGTGACGAGGACCGCGTCGAGGCGGCCGCCGCCGATCGCGGCGGCGAGCTCGAGCAAGTGCTGCGCGTCGCCGACGCCGGCGTCGACGAGCGTGGCGGAACCGCTACGACCGGCGAGCAGATAGGTGTTGTTGCCGGACCCGGTCATCGGCCCTGGATTGCGGGCGGGCAGGAGCCACGGATCCATGTGGAAAGCCGGTACTAGCGCCTGACTCGCTCGAGGAGCTCGCGCGTCGCTGCCGGCAGCTCGACCGTCTGGCTCGATGCGTAGTCGTAGCCGACCATGACGGTCTTGCCACACGCCACGAGACGCTCGTCCACCGCCCGCGCGATCTCGTAAACCAGCGTAAAGCTCGATCGGCCGATCGCGGTAACGTTGAGGCGCACGTCCAGCTCGTCGCCGAAGTGCGCGGGCGATCGGTAGTCGCACTCCGCGCGGGCGATGATCAGGCGCGTGTGCGGCGACGGCGTGCCGGTCAGCTCGCGCCAGAACGTCAGGCGGCACTGCTCGAGATACGTAAAGTACACCGCGTGGTTGACGTGCCCCATCGCGTCGCAGTCGCGGAACCGCACTGCCAGCCGATGACGGTAAGCGAAATCCGGCATGCGCGGTAGAATACTCGACCACCGTGGCCTTCCCCACCGCGACCGGCGAAACATTCACGGCCGACGAGACGCGCGCGCTGGCCCCGTATTTCACCAACGCCGACCGTCCGGTGTTCGTGCTGCGCAATCTGCCGGAGACGGTGAAAGGCGCACTCTTCGCCCGCTATTCGCGATCCGCCAAATCCGTGCGCCGACTCTTTCTCGACGAGTTCCTCGGCGAAATGGGCGGCCACGCCTTCCAGCCGGGCGCGCCGATCGACGCCGGCGTCGGCAGCGCGCGCGCTGACAAGCTCTATGCGCGCGTACTCAACGAGTATGGAGACGACTCGGTGGCGCAGCTCGGCGGCGCGCACATCGCCTGCGAAGGCGTCTCGAACGTCCTGACCAAAGTCCTCGAGTGGGGACGTTTGATGGCCTACCTCGAGCAGTCGACGCGCTACGTCCCCTACACGGCTCGGCCGGGCGGCCTCTGGAGGTATCGCGTGCCGGCGGAGCTCGACGGCTCGCCGCTGCGC
>DATASG010000084.1:0-6181 GCA_036269295.1 Vicinamibacterales bacterium
CGGCGCGTTCGGGTTGCGGCTGGTGATGCTGAGGTTGTTGTAGATCCCGCCGTCGATCTGGAACTCGGCGATCGAGCTCAAGCCGAAGCTGAGGCCGATGGTCGGCAGGCTGACCAGGTTGCCTTTCAGTCCCGAAGCGGGATTCTGATAGTCGTGCTGCAAATCGAAGCCGCCTTCAATCAGGACGCGGCCGGCGCCGATCGGCTCCGGATCCTCGGTCACCAGCGGACGCTGCTGCGCGGACGCGGAGCCGGCGAACATCAGCAGCGCACAAACGGCAGACAGCAAACGCATCGCCACCTCGAAAAAAGGCCGGGCTTCGCGACACTACCGGAGGATCGGCAAGTGCCCTTTAGCACCCGGCGCACCCTGAGCACCTCGTGCACCCTCAGCACCCTCAGCTCCCCGAGCACCCTCAGCTCACCGAGCACCCTCAGCACCCCGAGAACCCTCAGCACCCTGAGCACCTCGAGAGACCCTCGCGCGCAGGGCTGCTGGCGGGTTCAGACGCGTGTCGAGGAGGTGCCGCGGCGCGACGTTGCTCAGCGCCTTCAGCATTGACTGTTTCACGCCGGGATGCTCGCCCTCCAGCTCCATCAGCAGCCGCTTCATCCGCTGGCGCTGCAGGCCGAGGTCGCCGCACGCCGGACAGCAGCAGCCGATGATCGGCAGCTCGCTCTCCTTGGCGTACGCCCGCGCCTCTTCCTCGCCGACGTAGACCAGCGGCCGGATCACCACGTGCGCGCCGTCGTCTGACACCAGTTTGGCTGGCATCGCCTTCAGCGCACCGGCGAAGAACAGGTTCATCAGCAGCGTTTCGACGAAATCGTCGGCGTGGTGGCCGAGGGCGATCTTGGTCGCGCCGCTTTCCTTCGCGATCCGGTACAGGACGCCCCGCCGCAGCCGCGCGCACAGCGAGCACGGCGTCGCGCCATCGTCGAGGATGTCGTCGATTGTCTGGCCGATGTTGGTGTGCTCGATCCTCAGGTCCCAGCCACGCGCCTTGCACGTGCTGGCGATCAGCGCGTGCTTGTACTCCTTGTAGCCGGAGTCGACGTTGACCGCGATCAGGGAGAAGGAGATCGGCGCGCGCTGGCGCAGTACATCGAGCGCCTGCAACAACGCCCAGCTGTCCTTGCCGCCCGACAGTCCGACCATGACGCGATCGCCGTCCTCGAGCATCCCGTAGTCGACGATCGCCTTCGTCGTCTTCTTGGCGATGCGCGCCTCGAGCTCGCTGCGGTAGGCCATCGCTGGATTATAAGGGGTCGGGAGTCGTTTGCAGTTTCTGCCACTCGGGGCTCTGCGACTGTGGAGTCTGTGAACCCGTGGGTCGATAGAACCTTCTATAGAATCTGTCGATCTGTGGATTTGTGGATTTGTGGATCTGTAGAGTCTGTTGAATCCGCGCAATCCGCGAAATCCCGCGGATCCGCGGATTGGGTGCAGAAACTGCAAACGACTCCCGACCCCTGTAGCTCTTAGCGCGACGCCACGATGCGGGCCGGAATCCCCACGGCAATGGCCGAGGCTGGAACGTTCTCGCGCACCACCGCGCCCGCCCCGATAACCGCGCCATCGCCGATCGTCACGCCGTCGAGGATCTTGGCGCCGGCACCCATCCAGACTCCGTCGCCGATCGCGACGCCCGCCGACGTGCGCCCCTGCTCGAGCACGCTCTTCGACGGATCCGAGAAGTCGTGATCGCCGCCAATCACGTAGCTGTAGGCCGCCATCAGCACGCTCCTGCCAATGGTGACCCGGCTCGCCGAGAACACCTCGCAGTTGAAGCCGATGTTGACGCCGTCGCCGAGCTCGATGTCGCCGTTCTTGCAAGACAAGATGGTGTTGCGGCCGATGAAGACGCCGTCACCGATGCGGATGCCCCGATTCGCCTCGCCCTTGGCATCCACCAGGCAGTTGTCGTCGACGACGACGTTGCTGCCGATGTGAATCTTGTGGGGGTGACGCAAGACGAGGTGCTGACCGAAGACGACGTTGCGCCCGCACGATCCCAGCAGCATCGGGTACAGCGCCTTGCGGATCGCCAGACCCAGCGCCCCAGGCCACGACTGTGCGAACATGACAATGAGCTCGTACTTCAGCAGCGCCCCGAGCCCCGGCCGCCCGACCACGAGCTCCACGTATTTCGCGCGGCTCGACTTCCCGGGGGCGAACAGCTGCTCCTGCGCTTTGTCGATCACAGCCATCCTTCGGTCCGGTACCAGTCCAGCGTGCGGCGAAGGCCCTCGCGCAACCCGACCCGCGGCGCGAACCCGATTTCCGTGCGGGCGCGGGTAATGTCGAACGCCCGGCTCTTCGTGAAGAAGTCGACGCGGCGCCGGAAGATCGGCGGTTCGATCCCCAGCGGGCCGCAGATCGCTTCGCAGGCCGCCCCAGCCGCCCAGAACGGCCAGACCGGCAGATGCCTCGTCGGCACCGGCACGCCCGCGGCCTCAGCCACCTGCGCCACCAGCGCGTTCAGCGTCGTCACCTCGCCGCCGGCCAGGATGTAGGTGCGGTTGGCCGCGGCCGGGTGGGTCCCACAGAGGCGGAACCCCTCGACCAGATCGTCGATGAACGTCAGATGGTAATAGATTTCGCCGTCTCCGAGCGTGAACCAGCGGCGCCGCGCGACGCCGCGGAACAGCTTCAGCAGGCGGCGGTCACCTGGGCCGTAGATCCCGGTCGGCCGCGCGATCGTGACCTCGATGCCCAGGCGCGCACCCGCCTCGCGCGCGCGCTCCTCGCCGGCGAGCTTGGTGACCTGATAGATGTCGCCCGGCCTGAGCGGGGCGTCCTCGTTGGCCGGCGGATGCTCCACGTCACCGTGCACGCCCACCGTGCTGCAATGCACGACCCGCCGCACACCGCCGCGCGCGGCGGCTTCAATGACATCGTTCACCGCGGTCGCGTTCACCGCTCGATAGACGTCGTCTCCGAGGCCGGCTTGCCGGTAGATCGCGGCGATGTGGTACACGATGTCGGCGCCGCCGGTCGCGGCGGCAAGCGCCTGCGGATCGCGCAGGTCGCCCATCACCAGCGTGACGCCCGACTGGGTCAGCGCCGCGGCCGCCGGGCTCTCGGTCCGCACCAGCGCCGACACGGTGTCGCCTCGCGCCGCCAGCGCGCGGGCGAGATGCCCGCCGGTGAAGCCGGTCGCCCCGGTGACTAGGACGCGCACCGTTCGGCGACGAGCGTGACCGGAGAGCCGAAGGGCCTGAGCAGGCCGGCGTGATCGAGCAGACGTTCGCTAGAGGTCGTGAACCGCCGCGATCCGATCGCCTTGTGCAGGGAAATCGGCAGCACGAACTGCCGATGCACCGATCGAATCCGGAAACCGTTGCGATCGAAGGCTTCGGCGATGCTGCCGCGCGTGAACACCCGATACGGCTCGTTTTTCGCGCCCATCGCGTGGGTCAGCCGCCGCGCCAGCGACTCGAGCAGCGCGACGCTGGTCGCCGACGGGTAGTCGACGATCACCAGCCGCTCCGCCACCCGGCAGAGCTCCGCGACGCAGCGCTTCCATTGCGGCGTGTGCATCAGCACCCGGAAGCTGACCACCGCGTCGAAGCTGCGATCGGCAAAATCGAGCGCGTGCGCGTCGCCGCGCTGAAACCTGATCGTCGTCATCATCTGCTCGGCGGCCCGCTGCCGGGCGATCGCGAGCATCGCCTCGGACGCGTCGACCGCGGTCACCTTGGCGCCGCCAAGCGCCAGGAGCAGCGCCGCGCGGCCGGTGCCGGTGCCGACGTCCAGCACCGCGCGATCCTTGATGCGGCCGACCATGTTCGCGAGCACGCGCGCCTGCGACTTCGCGATCAGCTCGCCGATCGGCCCGCTGAACCGGCGGCCGTCGAAGGTGGCCGCCATCTCGGGGTCCGCGTACGCCGCGTAGCTGTAATGGTCGGGCGAGGGCTCGCGGCTCACGCAACGTCCTTGACGACCGCGCCGGTGGGCGGCGGCGGCAGCAGCGCCGCGCACGCCTGGCGGGTCTTCTCCAGATACGCGTCGTAGCTGTATTTCGTCTCCGCCAGTTCCCGCGCCTGACGGCCGAGCCGAGCGGCGCGAGCGGTGTCGGTCAGGCCGGCGAGAATGCCCTCCGCATATTCCTGCGGTGTCGCGCCGGTGAGGATCGCGGTGTCGTCGCTGAGCACCTGCGTGTGCGTCAGCAGCCGGGTGGCGACGATCGCCCGGCCGGAGCGCAGGTATTGGTAGATCTTGAGCGGCGTGTTGGTGCCGCGCGATCGTGGCGACACCAGCAGGTCCGACGCCCGCAGGTAGGCTGGAATCTCCGAGGCCGGTCGCTCGCCCGCGAACGTCGTCACCTCCTCGACGCCGGCCGACCGCGCCTGCTCGCGCGCCTTGGTCACCTGATCGGCGCGCCCTCCTGCCAGCACCAGCCGCGCATCGGGCCTGGTCCGCCGCACGATCGCCATCGCCGCAAACAGGAGATCGAGTCCTTGGTAGGCCTCGAAGGTGCCGGTGTACAGCACCACCGGCGTCGCCGGGTCGAGGCGCAGCGAGCGGCGCACGGCGGCGGCGGCCTCAGGCGTCGCCTCGTCTTCGGCGGAGCCCGGCGCGTTCTCGATCAGGATCGTGTGCGCGCCCGGTTCGATCGCCTTTACCGTCTCCTCGAGCGACGGACAGATGACGATCACCACGCGCGAGCGCCGGATCATGAAACGCTCCATCGCCAGGAATACCGTTTCGACCAGCGGCGACCGGGTGAACGCGAAGTTGGACAGCTGCTGCGGCAGGCTCGAGTGCATATCGTAGAGGTGCGGCACCCGCAGTGCCATCGCGAGAACGGCGCCGATCAGCCCGCCCTCCTCGTGCGAATGGACCGCGTCGTAGCGGCTCGACAGCGCCCGGCGCAGCGCGCTCAGCGCCAGCAGCGCGTCGAGCGGGATCTTCGCGAGCGACGGACCGATCTTGACCTCGTTCAGCAGTGGCGGCCGGAGACTGCGGAAGACCCGAAGCCCTGGCATCGACACACTCTGGCCGAAGGGATAGGTCACGAGATCGACGGAGTGGCCGAGCGCGGTGAGGGCGCGGATGCGGTGAAACTCGCTGAACGGGGTGCCGCGCGGCTCGAAGAACGGCTCGGGCGCGATCATCAGGATGCGCACGTGCCGATGATTTTCGCACGAATTGATAGTACAGTGTCGGTTCCCTTTCGCCTAAATGGCCCAGGACCAACCGGAATCGTCCCCCGTGCGCGGCTACGTCCTGCTGGCGATCAAGCTTTCGGTCAGCATCATCCTTCTGGTCGTCCTCTTCACGCGCATCGACGTCGCGCAGCTGTGGCAAACCGCGAGGCTGGCCTCGGTCCCGTGGCTGCTCGCCGCCGTCGCCGTGTTCGCCGCCAGCACGGTGGGCGCGGTGTGGCGCTGGAACCTGCTGCTGAAGGCTCAGCGTGTGGAAGTATCGTTTTCCTCGCTGCTCGGCACCTTCCTGGTCGCCACCTACTTCAACAACTTTCTGCCGAGCAACATCGGCGGCGACGTCATCCGGATCAGCGACACCTCGCGACACGCGAACTCCAAGACGCTCGGCACGACGGTGGTCCTGATGGACCGCATCCTCGGTCTGATGGCGCTCGTGTTCGTGGCCGCTCTCGGAGCGACCGCAATCGGACGCCTGCATCACGTCGCCGCGCCGATCTGGCCGGTGTGGCTGTGGGCCGGGTTTCTGGCGGGCGCCGCCGCCACCACGCCGGCGGTCTTCGCGCCCGCCGGGTTCGGCCGCCTGCTCCGGCCGCTGACGGTATTTCATCCCGAGTGGGTCGGCGACCGTATCACCACGCTGACCGGCGCGCTCGCGCGCTTCGGCCAGGAGCCGGGCGCGTTGGTCGCCGCCTTCTTTGGCGCCATCTTCGTTCAGGCCGCGCTCGTGCTCTATTACTTCGCGGTCGCATACGCGCTGCACCTCGACATCCCGCTCTGGGATCTGGCGGTTGTCGTGCCGCTGTCGTTCGTGGTCCAGCTGCTGCCGGTCTCGGTCGGCGGCTTCGGCGTGCGCGAGGCGTTCTTCTCGTACTACTTCCACCGCATCGGCCAGCCGATCGAGGACGCAGTGCTGCTCTCGCTCGTTGCGCAGGGGCTGCTGATCCTGTTCTCGCTGTCGGGCCTCGCGACCTACATCTGGCGCAGCCGGCACCCTGCGTCGCGCTGATAGC
>DATASG010000085.1:0-10823 GCA_036269295.1 Vicinamibacterales bacterium
GACCGGCACGGCAGCCGGCTTCCTTCAGCGGAAGTTCGGCACTCAGATCAAGGTCGAGCTGCTGCTCGACCCCGCAGTGAAACCGATCAGGATTGGCGCCGGCCGCCTTGACGCGCTTGTCCTCACCCTCGGAGTCCGCGCTGGGGAGGCCATGCCAGACGGCGGGCAGCTCACCATCGTCACGGCTGTGGCGCAGCGCGCCGGTCGCCACAGTGACGGCGGCCCGTTGCCGGAGTACACGCGTCTGACCTTCGCCGACACTGGCGTTGGCGGCGCCGTCACGCCCGCCAGCGTCGCCGACATCGTCAGCGAGGCAGGCGGCCGCGTGCGGGTCGAGTCATTGGACGGAGTGGGGACGACGTTTACCATCGACCTGCCGGCGATATCGGACGCCGCGGCTGCACCAACCGCTCCCGCCGCCGATCATCGCTCGCGCACGCCGGTGCTCGTCGTCGAAGATGAGCCGGGAGTTCGCGAGCTGATCACGGTCATTCTGGCGCGGGCGGGGCACGAGGTCGTGGCCGTCGATGGTCCGCACGCGGCCCTCGCCGCGCTCCACCGTCAACCGATCATCTCGCTCATGCTCGTGGACCTCATCATGCCCGAGATGAACGGATACGACTTCGTGGTCGAAGCGCGGAAATCCGCGCCTGGCGTCCAGGTGATCTTCATGTCCAGCTTCGCGCCCGATGCAGCCAGGCAGGCGGAGGGCGACCGCTTCCTGGCCAAGCCGTTCAACGTTGAAGAGCTCACCGGTCTCGTCAAGGAGATACTGGCCGAGCCTCCGCGGGTGTGAGTGCGGTTTGCAGGACCTGGAGCAGCGCGTTGCCGCTATAGGGCTTTGGCAAAAAGTGCCCGGCAGCACGAGCTCCCCGTGCCCCCGGGTCGGGCCTGGTTGCTGGGCTACGACATTCTCCACCGCCGTTTGCGCAGTGTTGGCCGGCAGGTACACGTCGAAGGTCGTGCCAACGCCGACCTCGCTCTCCAGCTGGATGAAGCCGCCATGGCGCCTGACGATGGCCATGGTGGTCGAAAGACCGAGGCCGGTGCCCTCGCCAATCGCCTTGGTCGTGAAGAAGGGCTCGAAGATCTGCGCCTCGAGCATCCGCGGTTCCGTAATTGTGGACAGGGCCTAGGACAGGGTCTCCTCGGGGTACATCTGATCGAGCAGCGTCAGCGCCGTGACCGCGGCCTTGTAGATCTCCTCTACGTCGCGACGGCGCGGGTCGCCCTCCGGGGTTTCAGCGATCAGGATCTCCGCAAAGCCCCGGATGATTGCCAGTTGATTCTTGAAGTCGTGGCGTGCCTTGTCGTCGCCGGTCACGACCGCGCCTTCCGGACCGCCGTCGGGGCTGGCTGCGCCTGGGTCATCAGTCGTGCAGGACCACGCTCAACAGCGAGTTGTTGATCTTGAGCGGCGCCTCGCCGTCGTATTCGATGAAGCCGAGCCGCTTGAACTTGTTGAGGAAGAAGTTCACGCGCGAGCGCGTGGTGCCGACCATCTTCGCGAGCGTTTCCTGCGACACGACCGGCACCGCGCGGACGGGCTGGTCCTGCTTGTCATAGCGGGCCAGCAGCAGCAGCGTCCGCGCCAGGCGCTTCTCGCTGGAGTTGAACAGCTGATCGATCAGGTCCTCCTCGATCCGGATGTTGCGCGACAGCATATGGGCAATGAAGCGGTCCGACATCTCGTGCTGCTTGTGCAGCAGCCGCTCCATTTTCTGCTTGCCGACCAGCAGAATCACGCTCGGCGTGATCGCGGTGGCGCTCCCCATCCGGACCGGCTGCCCGGCAAGGCAGCCCTCACCGAAGAAGTCGCCCGGACCCAGCATCGCGACCACCGCTTCCCGTCCGTTTTTCGACAGCACCGAGAGCTTGACCCCGCCTGACTGGATATAGAACACATGATCGCAGGCGTCGCCCTGGGTAAAGACCGACTCGCTGCGCGCGTACTCGGCGACGGTTTTCGGCACGCCTGCTGACTCGAGGAACGCCTGCGCGTTGAACGCGGGGGCGGTCCGAGCCTTGGGGCGGCTGGTGTTTTTGGGTGCCACGCACTGAGCATGGCACGCCGCCAGCTCATCCCGATGTGCACTTCTGAACAGCCCCAGATTCACAGGGTGAGGGCAAGCAGTGCGCCCAGCGCGGTCAAGGCCCATTGCGAGAGCGTCGGCACCGCGGTCGCGACGGCGGCGACAGGTGACGGGACGATGCAGAAGCTCGACCAGCGGTGCGATGACGTAGGCGAAGAACAGCGCCAGCACGAGAACGATGACGATGTCTCCAAGACGGTGGGCCACCCAGATGCCGGCCCCGACCGCAGCGACGATGAGGAGGTCTCGCAGGATGGCGCGACCCTGCGACGCCGGCGCTGTGCCCGATTGCACAGCGGCAACGGTCTATTCGTGCAGGACGACGGTGAGCAGCGAGTTGTTGACCTTGAGGCCGCTCTTGTAGGAGATGAACCCGAGCCGTTCGAACTTCTTCATGAAGAAGTTGACCCGCGATCGCGTCGTCCCGACCATTTCCGCCAGCGTCTCCTGCGAAATCGGCGGCACGTCCCGGGCAGGCCGGTCGTGCTTCCCGTAGCGGGCTATCAGCAGCAGCGTCCGCGCCAGGCGCTTCTCGCTCGAGTTGAACAGCTGATCGACGAGGTCTTCTTCAATCCGGATGTTGCGCGCCAGCATGTGGGCGATGAAGCGGTCGGATAGCGCGTGCTCCTGGTGCAGCAGGCCGACCATGGCCTCTTTCTCGACGAACACAATGGTGCTGCGCGAAAGGGCGGTCGCGCTGCCCATCCGGACCGGCTGGCCCGCGAGCGCGCCTTCGCCAAAGAAGTCGCCTGGGCCCAGCATCGCCACGACCGCTTCGCGACCGGTCTTCGAGAGCACTGAGAGCTTGATGCCGCCCGACTTGATGTACAGCACGGTATCGCACGGATCGCCTTGGGCATAGATCACGTCGGCCCGGGCGAACTCGACAATTCTTCTCGCGAGCCCGGCCGATTCGAGGAACGCCTGAGCGTCGAACGGCGTCTTCCGCTTGGCGGTCACCGCCTGTCATTTTACAGCGGGAAACCGCCACTATGTCAGGTTCATGACAAAAGAGTGGGGCGCGACTTCTTGGCACTGCTGGGCTAGGTCGCTCGGGAACGCCCTCTTACCTCGTCCGGCCGATCCGACGTGTGCTGTACAGCACAGCCCTCGCCGGCCGATGGCTCGTAAGCTAGAGCGTGGTCAATAAGAGCGACGCGCTCATCGAGCGCATCCGCGACCTCGAGGGCCAGCGATCCGAGGCGCGGCTCAACAGCGTCCGGCATCGTCAGTTGACGAAGGCGATTCATGCGCAGGCGGACCTGTACCGCAAGTCGCTCGACTTCGAGCAGGCCTCGGAACAGTTCGACCCCAAGCCGACGCAGGCGCCGTACGATCCGGCGGCACAGCCGCGCCATCGGCCCGGCAATCGTCTGCTCGCGTCGCTGCCGGCACACGAGTTCGACCGCCTGGTTCCACACCTCACGACCATTCCGACGCAAGTCAGGCAGATGTTCCACACCAAGGGAGAGCCGCTCGGAGCCGTGTACTTCCCAAACGGCGGCGTCGCGTCGATTACGACGCTGATGAACGACGGCCGCCTGGTCGAAGTCGCCACGGTGGGCAACGAGGGCATCGTCGGGATCGAGGCCTACCTCGGGGTGGATGCGGTGGCGTTGGGCGACACGATGATGCAGGTCGCCGGCACCAGCGCCGAGATGATGACGGTCGCCAGCTTCCGGCACGCGCTCGTGGCGCACAGGGATTTTGCCGGGTTGGTCTCGCGCTACGCCCAGGTCGTGGTCGCGCAGATGATGCAGTCCACTGCCTGCAACGCGCTGCACCCGGTGCAGCAGCGCTGCGCCCGCTGGCTGCTGACGACGCATGATCGCATGCAGCGGCAGGACTTCAGCCTGAGCCACGAATTCCTGGCGGTCATGCTCGGCGTGGCGCGTCCCACCGTCAGCATCGTCGCCGGAGGGCTCCAGGACGCGGGGCTCATCCGCTACAGGCGGGGACGGATGACAATCCTGGATCGCGACGGGCTGCAAACGGCGTCGTGCGAATGCTACGCCGTCGTGCGCGCGCAGTTCGACCGGCTGCACGGATGACCGGCGGCTGACCGGCCGATCAGCGCTCGACCCACTCCACGAACGAATTGGCGCCGTCGTTCACCATCATCACGCGCAACACGCGATCGTTCTGATACATGAGCTTCGCGCCTGCCCGTGCCTCTTCGACGCTCGCATAGTGCGTCCACGTCTCCGGAACGCCCGATGCCGTCCCCTGCTTCATCGTCGGTCTGAGCCTGAATGCGGTTGTCGCCACGTCGGCCTCCGCATCAACGATGCGTCATGGCGCCCCGGCGCCGTGTCCTCAATTGCACAGGCGACGGAGCTGGTTCGTCAGACCATTGAAGCCATGGCTACTCACGCTGTCCTGGCGCCTCAACACCATCTCCACCGGCACGCGTTCGAACGGGGCGATCTGAGGGCGACCGCCGAGGATGGGCGCCGCTTCTTCACGGAGGTGGCGCGCGCGCTCGAGGGCGTCGATGCCCTCCTCATCGTCGGACCATCTTCGGCGAAGCTCGAGTTTTTCCGTTACTCGCACGAGCACGACCGGCTCCTCGAGGCGAAGGCGTCAGCGTCGAATCAGCGGATCACCCGACCGATGGAGAGATCATCGCGCGCGCCAGGAGTTGTTTCGCGCTCGCGCCCTAGAACGCCCGCGCGAACGACACGATCCGGGCTGTCAGGTTCGGGACCGCGGTCCGCTTGGCGAGCCGCCACGAGTCCGAGTGATGCGGCGCCACGACGTTGGTGGTGGCGTCGGTCCACCACTCCCGCTGAAGGCGCGCCTGCGCCGGCAGCGCGAAGCCGATGACGTCCTCGATCTGCGCGAACGTGAGCACGACCGTATCCGCGAACCGGGTGTCGAGGTAGGTGTACAGAAGAAGATACGGCCCCGACATGGCGCGTCCACGCGGGCCCGCCGGCACGGCGCTCTCGCGCAGGAACGGCGACCGCGCCGGCTGTCGACTCCACCGGGTCAACCACTCGAACATGTTATTCAGCGCGCTCCGACACGATCGCCTCCGTCGTCAGAATCAGCGAGGCAATCGCCCTTGAGCTTGGCGACCACGACAGCGCCTTCGTATCGGGCGTTGGTGGCGATCCAACGAAGCGGCTCCTCGACGGCCCGCTCGTGTCCTCAATCTGAGCCCGGAGCTGCTTCACGCGCCCCTCGATGCCCGTGCGTCGCCGTACGTGATCTGTTTAGGCATGCTTACTTCTTCTTCTTCGGATGGTCGATGATGGCGAGGACGTCGTCTTCCTTCATGATGAAGAGATCCTTGCCGTCGAGCCGGATCTCCTGACCGGAGTACTTGCCGAACAGCACTTGATCTCCGGCTTTGACGTCGAGCGGAATCAGCGCGCCGTCCTTGGCAACTCGGCCGTTTCCAGCCGCGACCACGGTACCGCGTTGCGGCTTTTCTTTTGCACTGTCGGGGATGATGATCCCGCCGATCTGCTGCTCGCCGTCGTCGAGTCGGTCGACAATGATACGATCGTGCAAGGGTCGAACGGTCATGAGGTTCTCCAGAGTGGATTCGCAGGAGCCGGCGGGTAATTCGATAACGGCGGAGTGTCCGCGTCGAGGGTCGGTGGCTGCGGTCGGGTCCGATCGCTCGCGAGCCGCCGCCGTCGCACGAGGAACTCGAGGAACCGCGCGTACGGAATGATCACGCGATCGGGCAGATCAGTCATGGCTCTCAACGAATGTAGGCTCATTCACCCGTACTGGGTGTGCACAATTGAACACCTCGAGACTACCTCGGCCGGTCATCGTAGAACCATGGCAACCGACCATCGACCTGTCGAACTGCCGGGCTGGGTGAAGGTATCGGTCTTCGCGGCGACGTTCCTCGCCCTGTCGTGGCTGGGGATGTGGCTCGACGCGCCGCATATCTGGTGAGCGGGCCATTCCCGCGCTGGCGCCGCGCCGCGCCGACGCCGGACAAGCCGTTTCGCGACGACCTGCTCAGCGTCGAGCGCCTCGATGACCGTGCGCTGGCGCTGGCCGCCAGCTTCACCATCGATCCGAACCCGCGCCGCCGCGCCCGCAACATCTTTCCCCGCTTCACCGAGAACGCCCGGGTTCTGCGTGACGCCTATCGCACGCTCGCCGACGATGTCAGGCACGGGCAGCCGATCACGGCAGCTGCCGAGTGGCTGCTCGACAACTACCACCTGGTGACGTCGGAGATCCGCGACATCCGGCAGCATCTGCCCGGCTACTACTACCGTCAGCTGCCGGCGCTCTCTTCTCGCGAACAGTCGGGGCACACGCGGATCTACGCCATGGCGGTCGAGCTCGTGCGTCACAGCGACAGCCGAATCGACCGCCAGCAGCTCGCCGTTTTCCTCAACAGCTATCAGCGCGTCGCGCCGCTGACGATCGGCGAGCTGTGGGCGTGGCCCAGCATGCTGAAGCTGGCGCTGATCGAAAACTTGCGGCGTCTCGCGGCGGAGACGATGGCCGCGCGGCAGGCGCGTCTCGACGCCGACGCCTACGTGGCGCGGCTCGAGGCGGACGCCAACGACAGCGCCCGAATGCTGCCGCCGAATCCCAATCTCACCTTCATCGTCCAGCTCCTGCATCGTCTGCGTGAATACGGCGTCCGTCTGTCGCCTGTGGCCACGGCGATTGAGACGCACCTGGCGTC
The DNA here is from genome assembly GCA_036269295.1 of Vicinamibacterales bacterium. Lineage (GTDB taxonomy): Bacteria > Acidobacteriota > Vicinamibacteria > Vicinamibacterales > CAVVIG01 > CAVQFC01. The sequence goes on from DATASG010000085.1 coordinate 6,763, forward strand.
GCAGGACACGACCGCGGAAGCGACGATTCGCGTCGAGCACCAGCACCAGGCAGCGAACCAGGTCTCGGTCGCCAACGCCGTCACCAGCCTGCGCCTGTGTTCCGTGATCGACTGGCGCCAGTTCGTCGAATCCGTCAGCCTGGTCGAGCAAGTGCTGCAGCGCGATCCGGCCGGCGCCTACGGCCGGATGGATTTCCTGAGCCGCGATCGTCAACGTCAGGCGGTCGAGGAGCTGGCCGCACCGAACGGCGACGCGCAGGTCCGGGTGGCGCTGCGCGCGGTCGAGAGCAGCCGGCAGGCAGCGGCCGCCGGCTCCGCCGCGGATCGCGCCGCGCATGTCGGCTATCACCTGATCGATCGAGGGCGGCGCGATCTCGAGACCGACGTCGCCTACCGGCCCCGCCTGTTGAAACGCTGCCGTCGTCTCGTGTTCGCGTATGCGACGCCGCTCTACCTGGGCGGCATCGCGGCGATGATGGCGCTGCTGCTGGCCACGGCCGCGTCGTACGCGCGGCACCAGGCGGTGTCGCCGCGAGCGATGGCCGCGATCATCGCGCTCCTGCTGATCCCGGCCGCGGACATCGCGATCGCCATCGCTCAACGGCTGATCACCTGGGCGATTCCGCCGCGGCGGATGTCGCGCCTCGATTTCTCCGACCAGGTTCCGGCGAGCGCCCGCACGATGGTGGTGGTCCCGACCCTGCTGACCAGCACGGCGTCGGTGGCCGCGCTGCTCGAGCACCTGGAGGTGCTCGCGCTGGGCAACCTCGACCCGCACATTCATTTCGCGATCCTCAGCGACTTCACTGATGGCGACGGACGCGATCAGCCCGGCGATGCACCGATCCTTGCGGCGGCGCGCGACGGCATCGAGGCGCTCAACCGCCGTTTCGGGCCGGAGCACGTGAACCGTTTTTTCCTCTTCCACCGCGAGCGGCGATGGAACGCCCGCGAGCACACCTGGATGGGATGGGAGCGCAAGCGGGGCAAGCTCGAGGAGTTCAACCGTCTGTTACGAGGCGCGTCCGACACCAGCTTTTGCGTCCAGGTTGGCGAGCTGGCCATCCTGCCGTCGGTGCGCTACTGCATCACGCTGGACACGGACACCCGGCTGCCGCGGGATACGGCGAAGGCGCTGATCGGCATCATCGCCCACCCGCTGAACCGTCCGGGCTTCGATCCGGTCGTCGGTCGGGTCACGGAAGGCTACGGGATTCTGCAGCCGCGCGTCAGCGTGACGATGGCCAGCGCCGCCGGATCGTTGTTCGCGAGGACGTATGCCGGCCACACCGGCGTCGACCCGTACACCACGGCCGTATCCGACGTTTATCAGGATCTCTTCCACGAAGGCATCTTCACGGGAAAAGGGCTCTACGACGTCGACGCGTTCATGGCGGCGCTGGACGGACGGGTGCCGGAGAACGCGCTGCTCTCGCACGACCTGTTCGAAGGCCTCTACGCGCGCACCGCCCTGGTCAGCGACGTCGAGGTCGTAGACGACTACCCGTCGAGTGTGCTCGCGCACGCCAGACGCCAGCACCGCTGGGTTCGCGGCGACTGGCAGATCCTCTGGTGGCTGTTCCCGTTCGTGCCCTCTCGCGGTGGACTCAGGCGCAATCGGCTGCCGCTGATGGCGCGATGGAAAATCCTCGACAACCTGCGCCGCAGCCTGACGCCGCCGGCGACGGTCGCGCTGCTGCTCGCGGGCTGGACGGTGCTGCCTGGCCATCCGCTGGCGTGGACGGGAATCGGCCTCGCGGCGATCGCGCTGCCGGTGATGCTGCGGCTGCTGCAGCTGCTTCGCGGCCCGGCCCGCATGGAGTCGGCGGCGGCCTTCCTCCGCACCACGATCGACGATCTCCGCACCGATATCGTGCGCGCCGCGCTGGAGGTGACCTTCCTGGCCAGCCACGCCTACGAGATGCTGCACGCCATCGCCGTGACGCTGGTGCGCCTCGTGATCACTCGGGCGCGAATGCTCGAGTGGGAGACGGCCGCCGCGAGCGCCGCCCGGGGACGGCTGCCTCGCCTGGACGTCTTCCTGAGACAGATGATCGCCAGCCCGCTGACCGCGGCGGGCGGCCTGATCCTGGTGATCGTCATCCGTCCGCATGCGCTGCCGGCGTCCACGCCGGTGCTGGCGCTGTGGGCGGCGGCACCGCTCGTCGCCTATGCCCTCAGCCGGCCGGTGACGACGCGCCGCGCCGAGCTCGGCGTCGAAGACCGGGCGTATCTCGAGGCGGTGGGGCGCAAGACCTGGCGCTATTTCGAAGCGTTCGCCGAGGCCGAGGACCACGCGCTGCCTCCCGACAACGTGCAGCTGGTGCCGGAGCTGACCATCGCGCATCGGACGTCGCCGACCAATATCGGCATGGCGCTGCTGTCGACCGTGGCGGCTCACGATCTCGGGTTCATCGACACCGGCGCGCTGGCCGAGCGCATCGACGCGACCCTCACCACGGTCGAGGGACTCGAACGCTTCGAGGGCCACCTGTTGAACTGGTACGACACCCGCACCTTGGCGCCGCTGACACCGGCCTACGTCTCGACCGTTGATAGCGGCAACCTCGCCGCGGCGCTGGTCACGATCTCCGTTGCGCTGTTACAGCTGGCGGGTGAGACGAAGGAGCCTCGTGGACCCGTCGAGCATCTCGCGCAACTCGCCGCTCGAGCCACCGCGCTCTTCGACGCGATGAACTTCCGTTTCCTCTACGACCCGCAGCGGCAGCTGTTCGCGATCGGTTACCGCCTCGCCGATCACGACGGCCCCGGGCGCCGCGACCCGTCGTTCTATGACCTGCTCGCGTCGGAAGCCCGCGTCGCCAGCTTCCTCGCGATCGCCAAGGGCGACGTCTCGGAATCCCACTGGTTCCATCTTGGGCGGGCGTTGACCAGCGTTCGCGGCGCGCCGGTGCTGCTGTCGTGGAGCGCCACCATGTTCGAGTACCTGATGCCGCTGCTGGTGATGCGGAGCTATCCCGACACGCTGCTGGACCAGTCGTGCCGGATGGTGGTGCGACGGCAGCAGGAGTACGGCGCCTCCCGCGGCGTGCCATGGGGCATCTCGGAATCCGCCTACAGCGTCGTCGATCAGCACGATACCTTTCAGTACAAGGCGTTCGGCGTGCCCGGGCTCGGCCTCAAACGGGGACTCGGCGACGAGCTGGTCGTCGCGCCTTACGCCTCGGCGCTGGCGGCGATGATCGACCCGCCGCGAAGCGCCGCCAACCTCCGGCGGTTGGCGGCCGCCGGGCTCGAAGGCGACTACGGCTTCTTCGATGCCATCGACTACACGCGTCGCGACTCGGACCACGCCGACGACGCGCCCCCGCCGGCGCGCAGCGGCCACGGCACCGTGGTCCGCACCTTCTTCGCGCACCACGCCGGGATGACGGTGGTCGCGCTTGCCAATACCTTGCTCGACGACTCGATGGTGAAGCGCTTTCATGCCGACCCACGGGTGCAGGCCACCGAGCTGCTGCTGCAGGAGCGGATCCCGCGCCACACCGCGACGATTCAGCCGCGGCCGCTCGACGAGATGCGCGTCCCCGCGCCGCCCCCGGCCACCCCAGTGCGGCGGTATCGATCGCCGCATACCGCCGTTCCGCACGCGCAGTTTCTGTCGAACGGCAACTACGTGACCATCGTCACCAACGCGGGCGGCGGCAGCAGCTTCTGCCGCGGGCTGGCCGTCACCCAGTCGCGGCGCGACCCGACCCGCGATCCCGGCGGCCAGTTCGTGTACCTGCGCGACGTGCGCAGCGGATCGGTCTGGTCGGCGACGTATCACCCGACCGCGGCCGAACCCGACGACTACGGCGTCGAGTTCCGTGCCGCGCGCGCGACGTTCCGCCGCCATGACGACGAGATCGCGACCCAGCTCGACGTCGCGGTGTCGATCGAAGACGACGTCGAGGTCCGCCGCGTAACGGTGATCAACCAGAGCACGCGGATTCGGGAGATGGACGTCACCAGCTACGCCGAGATCGTGCTGGCGTCGCCGGCCGACGATCTGGCCCACCCCGCGTTCGGCAAGCTGTTCCTCGAAACCGAATACCTGC
>DATASG010000086.1:0-3208 GCA_036269295.1 Vicinamibacterales bacterium
ACTACTTCCACCGCATCGGCCAGCCGATCGAGGACGCAGTGCTGCTCTCGCTCGTTGCGCAGGGGCTGCTGATCCTGTTCTCGCTGTCGGGCCTCGCGACCTACATCTGGCGCAGCCGGCACCCTGCGTCGCGCTGATAGCGGTCACTTCCACAAGGTCGCCTCCGACCGAGCCACGCGGTCATGGCGGAAACCCCACGATCTCGTAGAGGCGCGTGTTGTCGTCGGTGTAGAGCGGGCGCAGGTAGCTTTTGAACTCCTCGAGCCGGGTCAGCACGTCGTTGCGGTTTTCGGCGTTGTAGCCGTTCATGTGAAAGACGGCGTAGCGCACGCGGTTCGGCTCGAGGATCTTGAAGGCGTCGCGGCTGGGAAACGGCGCCAGCAGCATGACGTGGTCATAGAAATCGGGCGGGATGTAGTCGCTGTAGCCGTTCACCATCGGCATCCAGTGCGCGGTCGACGCCAGCATGTATTTCGTGTGCTGAAACAGGCCCACTTCCGGGTAGAAGAACGGCATCTCGATCACCGGCCCGCGCGGCAGCGTCGCGAGCGTGCGGTAGACCGGCTCTACCGGCGGCGCCTCGGGCATGTAGATCGGCACCGCCAACTCCCCCGCTGCGACGATGACCAGGGCTGCCGTCACCAGCGCCGGGCGTCTGCTCCGGCGCAGCCACGCCGAAATCGCGATGCCCGCCAGCACCGACAGACCAAAAGCCACGACGAGCCCGAAGCGCGCCGGCGCGCGCAGCCAGGCGAACATCGGCACCATGCGGTAGAGCGCCGAGTACAGGATCGCCCTGGGCCCGAACGACGCCCAGAACGCGAGCAGCGTCAGGCCGCCGTACAGCAGGAGCAGCTCGCGCCGGCGTTCGCGGGCCGCCACCCACGCACCCCACACGCCGAAGATCAGCGTGACAAAGCCGGGGAACGACACCTCGGACCACGCCGGCAGGTGCCCCAACATCCACGCGTGCGCGTAGGAGGAGCTCGCCAGGTAGTCGCTCCAGTTCGCCGAGTACTGCACCGAGTCCTTCAGCTCGCGCCGGAACCCGTCGACGCGCTGCAGCGTGAGGTACGGCAGGAACGCCGGGATCACGAGCAGCACCGCCGTCGCGGCGGCAATCAGGATCGCCATCCAGTAGCGGGACGCTGTCCAGAGCCGCCGCGTCACCGCGACCGCGGCGACCGCGAAGCCGACCATCAGGCAGACGAAGACGCCGTAGTAGCCGCAGCACATCGCCTGCGCCGCCATCGCCGCGCCCAGCGCGGCGCCGCGGCCGGCGCTCGGACGATCGGCCACCCGGTGAAACGCGAGCAGCGTGAACGGCAGTCCGGCCGTCATCAGCAGCTGGATGTGGGCGGTGTGCGCGAACACGAACGGGCAGAACGCAAAGCCAATCGCCGACACCACCGCGGCGCGGCGGTCGCCGGTCAGGTACCGCACCAGGTAGTACATGCCGGTGCCGCTCAACGTGAACGCCAGCAGCATCGCGAAGTTCAGCGCCGCGTAGGGGTTCCGCGTCGCCCAGTACACCGGCACCGCCAGCGCGCCAGCGCCGAGGTTGTTTTCGGAGTACGCCAGGGTGCCGCGATGCGGGTAGAAGATGTTCGCGTCGTAGACGTGCAGTGGGTCCGACACCAGCGTCCGCGCGACCCAGGCGACGTTCCAGATCGACAGCTTCCCGTCGCCGTTGTCGACCCGGCCGACGCGCCCGATCTTGAACGCCGTCGGATAGGTGAGCGCCGCCGTCATCAGCGCCGCTCCGAGGACAACGAGGCCGAATTCCCTTAGGCCGGCAGCGTGACCGGCGCGCGTCACGTTCATTTCCCAGCCGGAATCGCCGTGAACCGCATCAGCACGCCCAGGTTGCGGTTGTCCGTCGACTCCGGGTTCCGCAGGTGCTCGGTGAACCCCTCCGTCGAGCGCGCTGACAGGAGGTAGGCGTAGCCGGTGAGGTCGTGCACGCCCGAGGTCGGCAGATCGAACGTGACCGGCTTGTCCGCCACCGGCACCCGCACTTGCGCCGCACCGGCCGACACGATGAAGGCGGTCGGCACCCGCGACTCGACGGTCATGCGCAGGTGATCGATCCGCCAGTCGCTGCGCATGATGATGTCGGCGCGGCCGTCCCCCGCAATCCAGACGCCGGTGTGCCCCTCGGCGTCGATCGCCTCAGGCGGGTACGCGTGCTCGTCGAGAAAGTACAGCAGCACGTCGTTGAACCATGAATGCGCGCGCGGCCCTGCGATCAGCATGATCGGGAGATCGTTGGCCATGGTGATCTCGACCGGCAGCCACCGCGCGAAGCCCCGTTCGGTCGTCAGGTACGGCGACTTGGCGACCACGAACGGGTTGACGAGCATCTTCGCCGTGAACAGGGCGCCGCCGATCCATGCCAGGATTGCCGGCGCCGACGACGCCATCGGCGGCGTGAGGAAGAAGATCGCGGCGTAGACGCCAATGATGTAGCGATTGCCGGTCGGTCCGCCGCCGCCACTCCACGAATACGGCGCGAGGATCAGCAAGCCGACCGCCGATCCGGCGACCGCGAGGAAGATCAACAGGCGCCACGGCCGGCTCCGCTCCGGCGACCACAGCCACAACAGGATCGCCAGGGCGCCCGGAAAGAAGTACGGCACGAAGCCAAAATGCCGGCCGATCAGGAAGTACTCGAGGTTGTGCCGGAAGCGATTCGGAAAATCCTGGAGCACGCTGTCCGAGTCGGAATCGTTCGTGCTCATCTCGGTGCCGGTGCGATCCCAGGCGTTCTCCTTCGATCCGTCGAACGGAAACGCGGTGTAGAAGGTCTTGCGATCGCCGCCCTGGTAGTTGAACTCGCCGGCGTTCATCGCGGTCAGGCCGAAGAACGCGCCCGCAACCGCGACACTGATCGCGCCGACCAGCAACCCGTCGAGCCATTTGCGCCGCCACCAGAACCAGCAGACGATCGGCGCCACCAGCAGCGCGTGGTTCGGCGGCTTCGAATACGTCGCCGCCCCGAGCAGGATCACCGCCGCGATGTCGCTGCCGCGTCCGCGGAGCCACGCCGGCGCGTCCGGCTTCACTTCCTTGTACAACCAGAGAAAGTAGGCGTAGAAGATGATCGAGAAGTGCAGGATCTCGGGCGCGAGAAACACCGCATAGACCGGCACGCAGGTCGCGCCGACGAACGCCAGCGTGAAGATCAGCGACGGTGCCGGCGCCGATC
>DATASG010000087.1:0-3521 GCA_036269295.1 Vicinamibacterales bacterium
CGCGGCCAGAGAGGCTCGCGCTAACGGTGTGTTAAAATTGCGGCAATAAATTGGCCACCTGTCCCAAGTGCATGGGCGCGCTCACCGAGAACCATCGGTGTCCTCGCGGCCGACTTCATCGCCTGGCCGAAGCGGTGTCCACGGTCGGGTTGGGTGCGCTGATCGGGATCGTGCTGCTGTATTCAGTATTCGATGAGCACCCCGTCCCGGCCCTGGTGTTGGCGGCTGCCGCGCTTGGGGCGGTGCTGACGTCAGCCGTTCGTCAGGCCGTCAGCGGTCGCCAGTAGGTTTACGCGCAGTATCTCTTCACCACTGCAATCAACCGGTCGACGTTCAGAGGCTTCGGGAGGGTCGCGACCGCGCCCATCGCGTGGGCCCGCTGCTCGAGATCCCAGGCGCCAGACATCACGGCGATCGGGACGTTCGCCACAGTCGGATCCCCGAGTTGCGCGCGCCGGAACTCGTTTCCGCCCAGTCTTGGCATCTTCAGATCGAGGAGCACCAGGCACGGTGCCTCAGGCGCGCGGTGGCGCACGGTACGAAGCAGGTGCAGCGCCTCGAGGCCGTCCGCTGCCGCGAGCGCGTAAAAGCCCTCCACGGCGAGCAACTGGCGCAGCATCTCGCGCGTGTCGGGATCGTCTTCGACGATCAACACATTGCCGATCACGGCGGGCATCCGGTTGAGCAGGGTATCAAGTCCTGTGCCGCCTCGATAGCGCTAAAACGATGCTGAGCTGGCGCGGCGCCCCGCGTTCGTGTCATGTTTCTACGCACATGACTGATGAGCCTGCACGCCTTTCCTACGCCGAGTTTGAGCGCGTGGACATCCGGGTCGGCCGCGTCGTCGCTGTCGAGGAGTTCCCGGAGGCCCGCAAACCGGCCTACAAACTGCGTATCGATTTCGGCGGCGAGATCGGCATCAAGAAGTCGTCGGCACAGGCCACCAGGCACTACTCGAAGGATTCGCTTCTGAACCGCCTGGTCGTCGCCGTCGTGAACTTTCCGCCGAAGCAGATCGGCCCCTACATGTCCGAGGTCCTCACATTGGGGGTACCGGACGGCGAAGGCGGCGTCGTGTTGCTGGTGCCGGAACGTGACGTCCCGCTCAACGGACGGATGTTCTGAGCCCGGCGCGGACGATCTGCGCCAGCGACAGCAGCGTGAGGATGATCGCAATCGTGACGAAGAACATCACCACCGCGTGAAAGAGATCCGAGTCGAGCCAAGCGAGAATGCGGCCTCCGTAGACGAGCGCAAGTGCGGCCTCGAGGCCGAAGCGCAGGACGCGGCAGGCGGTCAGCGTGACGAAGAACGTGCGGGTATCGACTTCCAGTGCACCGGCGGCGAGCAGGAAGGGGGTGAACGGGAACGGCGGCGGAATCAGGTCGAGTAGCGCGAGCGCGATCGCGCCGCTCTCCCGCGCGCGGATGCGGACGCGCCTCAGCCGCCGTGCAGACAACCAACGCTCGAGCCCCTGCTCGCCGATCTTGACCCCCATCCAGAAGGTCAGCGCTGCGCCCGCCATCGAGCCGGCGACGGCGAGCAGCGGCACCAGCCACCACCAGCCGCGCAACCGCGCGGCGAGAATAATCACCGCGGCGTCGATGCCGAACGGAAGCGAAAAGAACAGCGTCGAGTCGAGCGCAGCGAGGACGACGACGCCCGCCGGGGACGCGCAGAGGGCGACGATCCACTGAGAGAGCGTGCGCATGCCGCCGGCCGGCTGTCAGCAAGGCCGGGGCCAGATCCGTGATAAGAAGAAAGCGGTTTTTTCCTAGATTGGCAGCCGCAGGTAGGCGCGGCAGCCTCGCCGGTCGGTCCGGTTCTCCAGCGTGAGCGTGCCGCCGTGCGCCTCTGCGATCTGCCGGCTGAGCACCAGACCGATTCCTGATCCGCCCGGCTTGGTGGTGAAGAACGGCACGAACAGGTTCGACGCGTTGGTCAGCCCCGACCCCTCGTCGTCGATCCAGAGCTCGAAGCCGCGGCCCTCGCGCTTCCAACCGACCGTGACGCCGCCGCCGGTCTGCAGCGCCGCGTCCGCTGCGTTGTGCACGAGGTTGATCAGCAACTGTTCGAGCTGATCGGGATCGGCGCGAATCTGCACGTCGGGTCCGTCGGCGAGGAGAATCGGCAGCCGCGTCTCGACCCCGGCAATCCGCCGGATCAGCGCCGGCACGTTGACCGTGTCGCGGCGCGGCGCCGGGAGCTTGGCGAGCCGCGCGTAGGCGGTGGTGAAGCGGCTCAGCGAATCCGAGCGTGCCGCGATCACCGCCAGCCCGCGCTGCATGTCCTGGTGCCAATCCTCGGGCATGGTGTCGCGCGCAAGCATCGACTCGAGGCTGCCGGCGATCGATTTGATCGGCGCCAGCGAGTTGTTGATCTCGTGGCCGATGACGCGGATCAGACGCTGCCAGGCCTGGCGCTCCTCGTCGCGCAGCGGCCGGCTGACGTCGGCGAGCACCAGGAGCTGATGCGGGCGGCCGCCCTGGCGGAACGTCGTGCGCCGGACTTCCCAGCGTCCGGAGGCGCCGGGAAAAGCGACGTCCTCGATCCGCGGTGAGTGGCCCGCGAGGCATGGCCCCAGCCCCAACTCGGCGGCGGTGCGTCCGAGCAGCTGCTCGACGGGCTGCGCCAGAATCCGTTCGCCGGCGCGGTTGACCAGACGCAGCATCTGGGCGCCGTCGAAAGTGAAGACCGCGACATCGATCTCCACCATCACCGTCCGCAGCAGCGCGCCGGCTTCGAGCGCGCCCAGCCGCTGGTCGTGGAGCGTGGACGCGAGCACGTTGACCTCGAGCATCACTGCGCCGAGCGGATCGTCGCCGCTGGCGCCGCGGGCGCGGATCGAGAAATCGCTTTCCCGCAGAGCGGCAAGCAGGTTGGATAGCGTCTGCAGCGGCAGGACGACGCGGTGCCGGACGCTGAAGGAACAGCCGGTCCAGACGCCGACCAGGAGGACGGTAAGGGTCCACTGCACCTTCGGGGTGTAGTCGCCGGTCCAGAGCAGGATCAACGCGACGACCGCAGCCGGAAAGCCGGCGGCGAGCGCGAGGAGCAGGATGCGTTGATCGAAACGGAGGCGAGAGTCGGAACGGCTCGACGCCGCATCGAGAGCGGAGGCCGCGATCATGGCCTCCGCGGACAGGTCGGACGAGGGCCTCACACGATCATGATACGCGGCTGGCAGGAGGCGGAGAATTAAGAATTAGGAATTTGGAATTTGGAATTCGCGACGAACATGGAATTCGCGACGAACATTGAATTCGCGATGAATTCGGAATGCGTGCTGCCATTCTCAATTCCAAATTCCGAATTCCTAATTCTAAGTTCCTACAACCCGTATCTCTGCAGCCGCCGGTACAGCGCGCTGCGGCTCAGGCCGAGCGCCTTGGCCGCCTGGCTGACGTTGCCGTCGAAGCGCGCCATGGCTTTCTTGATCAGGAAGCCCTCGACGTCCTCGAGGCTCATGTCTTCGATGCGCGACGTCGCATCGCGATCGATGCGGAGGCCGAGCTCGCCGA
>DATASG010000088.1:0-3033 GCA_036269295.1 Vicinamibacterales bacterium
CATCTAAGAGCGGTTCGAGCTGCGATCGCTCGGAACAGAAGATCAAAAGGCCAGCAGATCTTTCTTCAATAGAGCAACACTCCTGATCTTCCGACCTCCTGTGACAAACATCGGCTCCTGGTCTGAGGTCGCGACTGGTAGACAATCTTCTAGTCGAATGGTAGGATGTCTGCCAGTCTCGATGACCGATCGAATGCCGCTCGAAATCCTGCAGGGCACCCTCGACATGCTGATCCTGCAGACCCTCCAGTGGGGGCCGCAGCACGGCCACGGCCTCGGCCAGATGATCCGCCACCGATCCGAGGATCTCGTCCGCCTCGAGCACGGATCGCTGTACCCGGCGCTGCATCGCCTCGAGCGCCGCGGCTGGATCGCGGCCGAGTGGAAGGCATCGGCGACCAACCGGCGCGCGAAGTACTACCGGCTCACGCCCGCCGGCAAGAAGCAACTCGCAGCCAAGCGCAGCAAGTGGGAGCTGATGGTGCGGACCATCGGACGCCTGATGCGGCCGGCGTAGGAGCCCGAGATGCGGCGCGATGACGAGCTCGACCAGGAGCTGCAGACCCACCTCGAACTGGAAATCGAGGAGCAGATGAGCGCCGGCATGAGCCGCGCGGACGCGGAAGCCGCTGCCCGCCGCGCCTTCGGCAACCTGACGCTGGTGACGGAAGTGACGCGCGAGATGTGGGGCGGGCGGTCGCTCGAGCGGCTGGCGCAGGACCTGCGCTACGCGCTCCGGCTGCTGCGCCGCAACCCCGGATTCGCGCTGGCCGTGGTGCTGTCGATCGCCCTCGGCGTCGGCGCCGAAACCGCGGTCTTCAGCGTCGTGAACGCGGTGCTGCTCCGGCCCCTCGCGTTCCCCAACTCCGGCCGGCTGATCGCAGTTGCAGAGCGTCCTTCGGGCGGCGGACAGGAGCGAGCGGCGATGTCTGGGCCCACCTTCGCCGACCTCCACGACCAGGCGACCTCGTTCGAGCACCTGGCGGCGTTCGTGAGGTTTACCTTTCCGCTGACCGATACCGACGATCCGATTCTGGTGCGATGCGTGGGCGTCAGCCCCGACTTCTTCGACGCGCTCGGCATGAGCCCCGTCATCGGCCGTGTCTACCGCCAGGACGAGTATCGTGATGACAACGGCGGCGCGATCATCAGCGAGGGATTCTGGACGCGGCGGTTCGGACGCGATCCTGGTGTCCTCGGCCGGCCAATCTACCTCAATCACTCCCTGGCGCCGGTGATCGGGGTCATGCCGCGGACCGCCGATCTGTTCAGCGACACCGACATCTGGGCGACTTACAGTCCCAAGTACGAGTGGGCGCGGCAGCGCGACAATCGATTTCTGTCGGTGATCGGCCTGCTGCGGCCCGGCGTCAACCGGTCGCAGGCGAGTCAGGAGCTGCAGGCCATCTACCGGCGCATTCCCAGCGTGTCGTCGAACGCGACCATCGAGCTCACGCCGCTGAAGGAGGACGTGGTCGGCGGCGTGCGCAACCCCCTGATCGTGCTCGTCGGCGCGGTCGGGCTCGTGCTGCTGATCGCGTGCGCGAACGTCGCCAACCTGCTGCTGGCGCGCGGCGCGGCCCGCCGGCGTGAGATCGCGACGCGCTACGCGCTCGGCGCCGGCCGGGCTCGGATCGTCCGCCAGTTCCTCACCGAAAGCCTGTTGCTCGCCGCAGTCGGGGGCGCCGCGGGTCTGCTCCTGGCGGTGGCCCTCGCTCGAGTGCTGGTCAGCCTGAACCCGGCGTACCTGCCCCGCACGGCGGAGATCCACCTCGACCGGCCGGTGCTGTTGTTCGCGCTCGGTGTGTCGCTGGCGGTTGGGCTGATCTCCAGCGTGATACCGGTCGCGGTGGCCAGCCGCGACACGCTGCACGAGGCGATGAAATCTCGCGGTGCGACCGACTCGAAGGAACGATGGACGCGGGGTGCGCTCGTCGCCGCCGAGCTCGGCCTGGCGGTGATCCTGCTGACGGGAGCCGGCCTGCTCGGGCGCAGCTTCTGGTTCGTGCTCAACGTGATGCCCGGCTTCCGCGCCGATCACGTGCTGACGATGCGGTTGCGGGTGCCGGATGAACGGGTCTCGACATCGTTCTATCCAGAATTGCTCAATCGGCTCGCGCAGCGTCCCGGTATTCAGGCAGCCGCGGTCAGCGATTGCATGCCAACAGGGTTTCTCAACGGCGCGGATCTCCTGGCGGCCGGCGGCATCACGGATCCGTCGCACCTGCCGGCGGCGGACGCCTGCTTCATCAGCGCCGACTACTTTCGCGCGCTGGGGATCCGGCTGCTTGCCGGCCGGTTTTTCGCCGACAGCGACGGCGCCGCGGCGCCGCCGGCGGTGATTGTCAGCGAGTCGGTCGCGCGCCAGCTCTGGCCGGCACAAAGCGCGGTCGGCCGGCAACTGGCGGTCAACTACCGCTCGCTCGGCCGGCCGACGGAGGAGCGTCCGGCAACGCGCGTCGTCGTCGGCGTGGTGGCCGACGTTCGTCAACACAGCCTCGAAGCGCCGTCACGGATGGCGGTCTACTTGCCCTATCAGCAGGACCTGACGCGGCGATCGCTGCGGGCGATGGTGCTCTTCGCCCGCACCACCGAGCCGCCGGAGATGCTCGCCCGATCGGTGCAGCAGGAGGTGCGCGCGGTCGGGCCGGACGTTCCCGTCCAGGGCGCAAGCACGCTCGAAGCGGCGATGCAGGGAACGCTCGCCCCGCGCAGCTTCTCGCTCGCGCTGCTGGTGTCGTTCGCCGGCGTGGCGCTGCTGCTCGCGGCCGCCGGACTGTACGGCGTCGTCTCGTACGCCGTCGCGCGTCGCAGGCGCGAGATCGGCATCCGCGTGGCGCTCGGCGCGCGCAAGCGCGACGTGCTGCGGACCGTGCTCGGGCAGGAATTCCGATGGCTGGCCGCCGGACTGTCGATTGGGCTCGCCGGCGCGGCGGCGGCGGCGCAGCTGCTGCGCGGGATGCTGTTCGGCATCAGCCCGATGGACACCTGGACGTTCGCCGGAGTCGTGATGCTGCTCGGCGTGGTGGCGTT
>DATASG010000089.1:0-17056 GCA_036269295.1 Vicinamibacterales bacterium
TTCTCTACACGTTGATACGGCCCGAACCTGGCGAGGTGGTCAGAACCAGGTGCTGCTGACCGTCAACGGGCTGCGATCGATCGGGCAGCGCGCGGCGCTGGTCGCGCACCCGGACGGCGAGCTTCGCCGGCGCGCCGCCGAGGGCCTCGATCTGATCCCGATCGCGCCGCGCACCGAGATGGATCTGTCGGCGGCGTGGCGGTTCTCGCGGGTCATCAAGCGGCTGCAGCCCGACGTCATCCACGCCCATGATCCGCACGGCGTCGCCATGGCGTCGCTGGCGCTGTCGATGGGATCGGCGGCGGCCAGGGGCGCGCCGACGCCGGCGCTGGTCGCGGCGCGGCGCGTCGACTTCCACCTCAAGGGCAATTCGTTCTCGCGCTGGAAATACCGGCAGGTCGACTGCTTCATCGCCGCGTCCGAGGCCATCCGCCGAATGCTCGCCGCCGACGGCGTGCCGGCGGAGCGAACCGTGACCGTGCACGAAGGGATCGACGTCGAGCACGCCGTCGCGGCGCCGGCGGTGAGTGTCCACGAGCTGTTCTGGCTGCCGCACGGCTCGCCCGTGGTCGGCAACGTGGCCGCGCTGGTGCCGCACAAAGGCCAGCGCTACTTGATCGACGCCGCGCACCTGGTGGTGCAGCAGATTCCCGACGCCCGCTTTGTGATCCTCGGCGAGGGCGATCTGCGCGAGCATCTCGAGAGGCAGGTGCACGAGCATCACCTCGAGAAGCACGTGCTGCTCCCCGGCTTCCGGACCGACGTGCTCGGGTGCATCAAGGACTTCGATCTGTTCGTGATGAGCTCGGTGACCGAAGGGCTCGGCACCTCGCTGCTCGATGCCATGGCCTGCGCCCGGCCGATCGTCGCAACCCGGGCCGGCGGCATCCCGGAGATTGTCGAGGACGGCGTCAACGGGTTGCTGGTGCCGGTCCGCGATCACCACGCGCTGGCCGACGCGATCGTGCGGGCATTGAAGGACGCCGACCTGCGCCAGCGGATGGGCGACGCCGGCTTCGCCCGCGTGAACGAACGGTTCACCGTCGACCGGATGGTGGCCGAGACGGCCGACGTCTACGCGCGCGTGGCCGGCAGACCCCGCGTAGCGGGCACTGAGAGTCCGCCTGGAGCTGGCTGAATCCGCAGGCGTTCATCATCCCCAGGTGGCAGATCGAGAAGTCGTACTTCACCGGATCGATCGGATCGATCTTCCTCAACGATGCCGTGATGTCGCGCGCCATGCGCCAGCCGGGACTGGTGTAGGTCGTCAGCCTCAGGCAGCGGCCGACGCGGATCACGTGAGTGTCGAGCGGCACGATCAGCCTCGCTGGCGTTACCCGCCTCCACACGCCCAGATCGAGCGCGTCGCGCCGGACCATCCAGCGCAGAAACAGGTTCAACCGCTTGCAGCCCGAGCCCGCCGAGGGCCGCGGAAAGAAATAGCAGACCCCCAGGCGTTCCCGCCCGGACCCTGTCGAAGGCCCGTATACCGATTTCAGGTCCAGCGACATCGCCCGCGTCGAAAAGCGGTCGAGCGCGTCCTCGATGTCGTCGGCTCCTGTGTCGTAGCCTTCGAGAAAGAACGATTCCACCGATCCCGAGCGATCGAGCATCTGCCGCAGCAGCCATAGCATCGCGACGATGTCGGTCTCTCGCGTCCAGCGATGCACGATCCCGGCGAAGGCCGGACCGTCACGCTTCGGATCGAAGCGTCCGACGTAGGCCGCGGGCTCCGGCCCGATCACCGCCAGCACCCGCTCGATCGACTGCAGCACGCTCGACACCCGCCCGAAGGCGAGCGCCGCGGCGATGAAGCCGGTGATCTCGCGATCGTCATCGCGCGCGAAGCGGCGAACGAGGTGGATCGGATCCGTGGCCGAATCGGGGTGGTTGAACTCTGAGTACAGCCGGTCGAGTACCGGTTTCAACCGCTCAATCTGCAATCTGTCCATTGAATTTGCAATCTGCAATCTGAACTCGGCAATCTGTATCATTCTGACATGCAGCGCATGATCTTCAGAGCGATCGCCGTCGTGGCGCTGATCGCGCTCGTCGCCGCGGCCGGCGCCTGCCACTACCTGCGCCGGTCGCTGCCGCAGATTGACGGGACCGTGACCATCACCGGCCTTTCGGCGCCGGTCGAAATCGTCCGCGACGCGGACGCCATTCCCCACATCTTCGCCGCCACCAGGATCGATGGCCTGTTCGGCCTCGGCTACGTGCACGCGCAGGACCGCTTGTGGCAGATGGAGTTCCAGCGGCGCATCGGACAAGGGCGCCTGTCCGAAATCATGGGAGCGGCGACGCTGCCCCAGGATCGGTTCCTCCGCACGGTCGGGTTCGGCCGCGCCGCGCGCGCGGCGTGGGCGTCGACGCCCGACTGGGCAAAGCGGCAGGTCAATGCCTACGTCGCCGGCGTCAACGCGTTCATCGCTACCCATCACGGCGCCGGGCTGCCGCCGGAATTCACGCTGCTCCGCTTCGAGCCGGAACCATGGACCGGCGAGGACGTCGTGGTCTGGGTGAAGATGATGGCCTGGGACTTGAGCGCCAACTATTCGTTCGAGTTGCTGCGCCGCGATCTGATCGCCGCAGTCGGACCCGAACGGATGGCGCAGTTGATGCCGCCATATGCCCCGGATGGCTTGAGCATCCTCCCGCGACTGGGTGAGTCGGATGGGTCAGGTGCGCCGGGTCAGCTGGGTGCGTCGAGTCCGTCGGCTGCGCCGGCTCCGTCGGCCGGGTCGTACGCAAACGCGCTCGCCCTGAGCTTGTCGAGGGGCGAGCCCGCCGTCCGCGATTTCCTTCTCGGCGGCGCGGCCACCGAGGGGCTCGGCTCCAACAACTGGGTGGCCGACGGCACGATGACCGCGAGCGGCAAGCCGCTGCTCGCCAACGACCCGCATCTCGGCACGCGCCTGCCGTCCACCTGGTACCTGGCGCACATCTCCGCCGGCGACTTCGAGGTGATCGGCGGCACGTTCCCGGGCACTCCCGCTGTCGCGCTCGGCCGCAATCGCTTCATCGCCTGGGGCGCGACCAACGTCGCCGCCGACGTCGAGGATCTGTATCGCGAGCGTCTCGACGGCGCCGGCACGCACTACGACTTTCGAGGCGCGCAGGAGGCCATCACCCTGATCCCTGAGACCATCGTCGTCAAGGGCGCCGCCGCGGTGTCGTGGACCGTGCGCGTCACACGCCACGGGCCGCTGGTGTCCGACGCGATCAACGCCAACAACGCGGAAACGAGGACGACACCGAAGCCGCCGCTCGTGGAACCGCTCGCGTTCCGCTGGACCGCGCTCGATCCCGACGATGGCACGCTGACGGCGTTTCTGAAGGTGAACGAGGCGCACAACTGGACCGAGTTCACCGAGGCGCTTCGCGGCTATGTCGTACCGTCGCAGAATTTCGTCTTCGCCGACGTTGAGGGTCACATCGGCTACTACGCGCCGGGACGCATCCCGCTGCGCGCCTCAGGCGACGGCTCGCGGCCCGCAGACGGCTGGACCGGTGACGCAGAATGGACCGGCTGGGTGCCGTTCGATGAGCTGCCGCATACGTTCGACCCGCCCGAGCACGTCATCATCACGGCCAACCACCGGCCGGCGCCGCCGACCTACCGCTACAACTTGGGCCTCGAATGGGCGGAGCCGTATCGCGCCCAGCGCATCACCGATCTGCTGGCTGAACCCGCGGCACCCGGGCCGCACACGAAGCCGCGCTTCACCCCGGACGACTTCGCGCGCATCCAGGCGGACACGGTCTCGCTCCACGCCAGGACGCTGCTGCCGATTCTGCTGACGCGGACGAGCAGCATGTCTGCCGCCGATCAACCCGTGCTCGACCTGCTCCGCCATTGGAACTTCGACGCCACCCGGGACAGCGCCGCCGCCGCGCTGTTTCAAGCATGGTTTCTACGGCTGGCTCCGGCGATCGCCGGCGACGAAATCGGTCCTGCGGCGCTTGATCTGTATCAGGGCAAGTTCTCGTTCGTGTCGCGCTTCCTCCTGAACACGCTGGCCAGCAACGACTCGCCGTGGTGCGACGACCTGGCGACGCCGAAGCGCGAGACATGCGATGAGGTGGTGGCCAGCGCACTGCGAGCGGGCGTCGACGATCTGCAGCGGCGTCTGGGCAGCGACACCGCACGCTGGCGGTGGGATGCCGTACATACGGCGGTGTTTCCGCACGCGCTGGACTCGGTGGCTGCGCTGCGGCCCATCCTCAGCCGCTCCATCGGCGCCGCCGGCGACTGGAGCACCGTCAACGTGAGCGTCACCGCAGCCGATCATCCGTACGAAGCGCACACCGTGCCCGGCTACCGGGAGATCATCGACCTCTCGCCGGCTAACGACAGCCGCTTCCTCGACGCGGTCGGCGAGTCGGGCCACCCGCTGTCGCCGCACTACGACGACTTCATGAAGGACTGGCGCGCCGTCACCCACAGGAAAATGCGGATGGATCGCGCCGAGATCGAACGCGGCGCGCTCGGTCATCTTCGCCTGACGCCTTAACAACTCTCAAGTTTCAACTCACGGCTCAACTCCCTCAAGAAGAGCCACGAATCACAATACTGGCTGAGGGTCAGACTGAACCCGACCCACGGGATCAGCGCTGAGCATTGAGAGTTGAGACTTGACAGTTGAGAGTTGAACCTTCTATTTAGCCGGCGTCGCCAGCGGCTTGCCCTTCTCGACGATGTAGGTCGCCAGGATCCTGCCTCTGCCGTTACCGGTGTTCGTAGCGTTGTGCACCGTCCCGGCCGGAATCAGGAACGAGCCGCCGGCCTGCAACGTGACGGACGGCTTTCCTGCCTGCTCGACGAGAAATGTGCCTTCGATGACGTAGCCGATCTCTTCGCCGAAATGGGTGTGCATCCCCGGCGTGGCGCGCGGCTCGAACTCGGCGACCGCTGAGATCACTTCGCGGCCCGGCACGGAGATGTCCGCCTGCTGGAGGACGGTGCGCTTGAACGCAGGCTGTTGGGCGGCGACGATGCCGGTCAGCACCAGCGACAGGACGGTCAGGGTGGCGGCTCTCATTGACAATCTCCTTTTCGCACGAATCATACGCGAGTTGCGCCGGACGGCCCTGCCTGGCCTAAATCCGGAGGCCCACGGCGTCGTTCACGTAGACCGCGCGGCCGCCGACGATCGTCGCCGCGACTCCGCCGCGCAGCTGCCATCCGTCGAACGGCGTGTTCTTCGAACGCGACCGCATCGTCTGGACGGTGATGGTGACGCGCAGCTCCGGCGCCAGGATGCTGATGTCCGCCGGCGCGCCCTCGGCCAGCGAGCCGCCCGCCACGCGCAGGATGCGGGCGGGGTTGACCGACAGCAGCTCGATCAGCCGTGGCAGCGAAACCACGCCGGCGTGCACCAGCCGATCGAAGCAGAGCGACACCGCGGTCTCGAGGCCGGTGATCCCGAACGGCGCACGGTCGAACTCCACCAGCTTCTCGTCGGCGTGGTGCGGCGCGTGATCGGTCGCGATCACGTCGATGCTGCCGTCCCTCAACCCCGCCAGCATCGCATCGCGATCGGCGGCCTCACGCAGCGGCGGGTTCATCTTGACGTTGGTGTCGTAGGGGATCGGCGCGCCGAGCATCTGGTCGGTGAGGACGAAGTGGTGCGGCGTCACCTCGCAGGTGACGCGGGCGCCGCGCGACTTGCCGTAGCGGACGGCATCCAGCGTCTGGCGCGCGCTCATGTGCGCGATGTGGACCAGCCCGCCGGTCAGCTCGGCCAGCGCGATGTCGCGCGACGCCATGATCGATTCGCACTCGCCCGGGATGCCGCGCAGACCCAGTGCCGAAGCCTGAAACCCTTCGTGCGCCACGCCGTCGCCCTTCAGCGTCTGCTCCTCGCAGTGCTCGATGATCGGCAGATCGAACATGCCGGCGTACTCGAGGGCGCGGCGCATCAGCATCGCGGTCGAGACCGGGTGGCCGTCGTCGGTCAGCGCCACGCAGCCGGCCTGTTTCAGCTCGGCAATGTCGGCGAGCTGCTCGCCCTTCTGCCCGCGCGAGACCGCTCCGATCGGATAGACGCGCGCCAGATTCGCTTCGGCCGCCCTGGCGAGGATGTAGCCGGTGACCCCGGCGTTGTCGTTCACCGGGCTGGTGTTCGGCATGCAGGCGACCGCGGTGAAGCCGCCGGCGACCGCCGAGGCGGTGCCGGTAGCCACCGTCTCCTTGTGCTCCTGCCCCGGTTCACGCAGGTGCACGTGCATGTCGATCAGTCCCGGGGTGACGATCAGCCCGCTCGGCAGCTCGACAATCGTTGCGCCTCCCACCGGCAGATCGCGCCCCACCCGGGCGATACGATCGCCGTCGATCAGCAGATCGAACACGCCGTCGCGTCCGTTCGCGGGATCGACGACGCGCGCACCCTTCAGCATCCACTTCGGCATCTACACTCCCTAATCAACCTCGACGCCGCCAGCCAGCAGGTACAACACCGCCATGCGCACCGCGACCCCGTTGGCGACCTGTTCGAGAATCACCGAGTAGGGGCCGTCGGCGACGTCGGACGCGATCTCGACGCCACGGTTCATCGGCCCGGGATGCATGATGATGACATCGGGCTTCGCTTTCGCCACCCGCGCCGTCGTCATCCCGAAGGTGTTGAAGTACTCGCGCAGCGAGGGGATGAACGCCCCGCTCATCCGCTCCTGCTGGATGCGCAGCATCATGATCACGTCGGCGTCGGTGACCGCCTCGCCGATGTCGGCGGAGACACGAACCCCGAACTGCTCGATCCCGGCCGGGACGAAGGTCGGCGGGCCGCTGACCCACACCTCGGCCCCGAGCTTGGTCAACAGCTTGACGTTGGAGCGCAGGACGCGGCTGTGCAGCAGGTCCCCGACGATGGTCACCTTCAGACCCTCCAGGCGCTGCTTGTGCTGGCGGATGGTGAATGCATCGAGCAGCGCCTGGGTCGGGTGCTCGTGCATGCCGTCGCCGGCATTGATGATGCGGGACTTGCAGACGCGCGACAGCAGGTGGCTCGCGCCGGACGAGGCGTGGCGCATCACGATCATGTCCGGCTGCATTGCCTCGATGTTCAGCGCCGTGTCGATCAAGGTTTCACCCTTGAGCACGCTCGAGGTCGCGACCGCGACGTTCAAGGTGTCGGCGCTGAGCCGTTTCTCGGCGATCTCGAACGACGTGCGCGTCCGCGTGCTCGGCTCGTAGAACAGGTTGACGACGGTCTTGCCGCGCAGCGTCGGCACTTTCTTGATCGGCCGCTGGCCGATCTCGCGCATCGCTTCCGAGGTGTCGAGGATCAGGTAGATCTCGTCGCTGGTGAGGTCGTCGATGCTGAGGAGGTCCTTCTTCATGACTCGAGGAGCTCCACTTCGTCGCGGCCGTCGATCTCGGTGAGATGCACCTGCACGCTTTGCGACAGAGAGGTCGGGATGTTCTTGCCGACGTAGTCGGCCTTGATTGGCAGCTCGCGGTGGCCGCGGTCGACGAGCACCACCAGCTGAATCGCCTTGGGACGACCGAACTCGATCAGCGCGTCGAGCGCCGCCCGAATCGTCCGCCCCGTGTAGAGCACATCGTCGACCAGCAGGATGCGCTTGTCGTCGATCGAGAACGGAATCTCGGTCCGGCGGATGACCGGCTGGGCGGCGACCGCGATCCGCATCAGGTCGTCGCGGTAGAGGGTGATATCGAGGGCGCCCGTCGGCACATCGTGGTGATGGAGTTCGCGGATCGCCTGCGCCAGCCGCCTGGCGAGCGGCACGCCGCGGCGGCGGATGCCGATCAGCGCCAGTTCGTCGATCTGATGATTGCGCTCGAGAATCTCGTGCGCGATGCGGGCGAGCGAACGGGAGATGCGCTGGGCGTCGAGAACGACTGGCATGGAGACCCTCTTCGCATCCTCTCAGGGACGCGTTAAAGAGAACGGCGGTGATTATAGCAGTACGCCGTCCGCTTGGTTATTTCGGTTTCAATGGCAGCCGACCGGCGCCGGAATGCCGGCGTCTTATGCCGATGGAGGACCGATGAACACCAGAACGCGTTACCTCATCACGCTGCTGTGGCTGGTTTCGCTCGTCGTCACCGGCGCCGTCGTCGCCGCACAGACCACCCGTCGCGACGCCGCCGCGGTCATCTCGGGCAACGACATCGGGTTCCGGCCCGAGGGCTGGAACGGCAAGGCGCGGACCGGCACCTGGCTCGTCCGCATCAACGGCGAGTGGGTGGAGGCGCAGGGCGCCTTCAAAGCCGCGTCGATCGTGACGCGATGAGTCATCGCATCCTCCAGAACTGCGCGTCGTAGTTCCACACCGTGAACGCCAGCTGCCGGCCGTCGGGCGACCACGCCGGCTGCGTCTTGTGGGAATGATCGGCGGTGACCTGCATCTGGGTGCCGCCGGCGATCGGCATCCGGAACAGCTGAAAGAATCCGTCCGGCGCCGGCGCAATGAACGCGATGTCGCGGCCGTCGGGCGAAGCCGCCAGGCCGGGTGCGTCGTGTTCCGACGAGAACCGGTAGACCACCCGTTCGTCGCCGCCGTCGCGCGCCAGGGTGGAGATCACGTGCCGGCCGGGCCCTTCCTTGCTGATCACCACGATGTGCGCGCTGTCGGCAAGCCATTCGCCGTGGCTCACGTCGGCGTCGAGATTCCGGAACCCGAGCTCGACCGGTTCCCGGGTCACGCCGGTCTCCTGATCGACACCGGCGACGAACATCACCGACCGGTGCGACGTCTTACTGGCGCCGTCGAACAAGAGCCAGTTGCCGTCGGGCGACCAGCGGGGCCAGCCGACTTCGGCGCCGCGTCCCAGAAAGCTGATGCGCCTGGGCGGCGGGTCGTTGCCGACGGCCGGCCTCAGCCACACGTCGTCGGATTGATCCTGGTGAGAGTGGAACGCGATCCATTTGCCGTTCGGCGACCAGCACAGTGCCTGATCCTCGGACGCTGACGCGTGCACAATGCGCGAGGTCGCCGTCGCGGGGTTGATTGGATCGACGGCGATGATGCCGGCGTCCTGGGCGATGTCGGGATATTTCGCATCGTCCACGACGCGGCGCCACGTGCCGTAGGTGATCCCGAGGAAACCGCCGGTCGGGTCCCACGACGGCGTCTCGCTTTGGAAAGTGGCCAGCGGACGGCTGGGTCCGCCGCCGGCCGCGACCAGGGCAACGAAAGTACGGTAGCTCTGGACCTTGAAGACCACGCCGCCATCGCTGGCGACGCTCGGCGCGTAGGTGTCGCGCGAAAACGACGTCAGCCGGCGCGCCCGCCCGCCGGACACCGGTGCCGACCACAGATCGAGCGTGCCGGACGCGTTCGCGAACGAAAGATACGCGGTCGCGGCGTCTGGTGAGAATGCGACCGGCCCATAGACGTCGAGATCGGGGTCGATCTTCACGATCGCGCCCCCGCACGGAATCGTCAGTCGCGCGCGACCGTCAGCGGTCGTGACGCAGGCGAGCTGCCCATGCGGCGTCCAGACCGGAAAGGCGATGCGATGCGCCATCCGCTGGACGTTCGCCGACGAGCCGTCAGCCGCAATCGTCCATAGATCCTGTCCGTCGCGGCCGTTCAGGACCGCAGCAAGCTGACGGCCGTCCGGGGACCAGGCCGGCTGCCGTAGATCGGACATCTTGGCGCCGCGCAGCGGATCGCGATCGCCCCATAGCGGACGGCGGCTGCCGTCGACGCGATCGTAGAGCGCCCATCCCGCCGGCCCCTGAAATCCATCGGCGAGAATCGTTCGGCTGTCCGCGCTCCACGCGAGGTAGCGAATCTGCGTCTCGCCGGCCGGGAGATCGGCGATCGGACCGCCGCCGGCGGCGCGCACGCGAAGGAACCGCCCTTCGGAGTAGGCGATCCAGCGGCCGTCCGGCGAGATCGCGCCCGCGGGATCGCGGTAACCGACCGGGCCGAACTGATGCGCGTCGGCAATCCACGTCAGGCGCGAAGTGTCGCGCCCTGGCTCGGCTCGCGGCGCCATCAGCCACACGACGCCGGCGGCGGCGACCAGTGCCGCCAGGGACACCGCGCGGACGCCGCCGGCCTTCATTCGCTCTTCGCTTTCTCCGCTTGGATGTGCACGGTGCCTTCGAGCCGCCGTGCTGCGTGCCAGCAGATCGATGCCCATGCGAAACCCACGATCCAGCCGCCGAGGACATCGGTGGGATAGTGCACGCCAAGGTAGACGCGGCTGATGCCGACCAGCGTGGTCAACAGCATGGCGGTGCCGAGAATGTAGATCTTCGTCGCCCGTGACTCCGATGCGCGCATCAAGATAGCCGCCAGCGTCAGGTAGACGATCGCCGATTCCATCGCGTGTCCGCTCGGGAAGCTGGTGGTGTAGACCGCTTGCAGGTGAGGCACGACCGACGGCCGGGGACGGTTGAAGACGTGCTTCATGGCTGCGTTCAGCAGCTCACCGCTGATGAATGTAATCGCCACGACGAGCGCGGTGCGGTAACGCGTCTGCAGCACGAAGAAACCGGTGACGACGACCACGACGAGCCCCAGCACGGTCGGGCCGCCGATCGCGGTCAGGTCGACGAGCGGCTCCACGATCCACACTGGCCCGATCGGTCTCGACCGATCGACAGGATCGCGCAGAGCCTCGAGAATCCTGGTGTCGAAGGCCTGGGTATCGCCCTCGGCGACCTCGCCGGCCAGGCTCACGAACCCGAACAGGAGCACGCACAGGCCGAGGCCGGCGACCAGCCACATCAGCTCGTGGCGCTCGGGTTGCGCCCACCAACGCTCGCCGCCGCGCGATGAGCTATTCGCCACCTTATCGATCGTAGGTCGGGATGAAAGTGATCGGCCGCTCTTCGGTAAACGATCGCCGAAACAGATCGGTCCGCGCGTAGCCGTCCATGTCGCGGCCGAGCGGAAGGCCCAGAAAATAAAGGATTGTCGGCGTGACGTCCACCACGGATGCGCGCGGCTGCTGCCGTCCGCGTGCCACGGAGGCGCCGTAGGCAAGGAGAAAGCCGTCTGGCGTCGCCTCGTGCGTGCCGCTGAGCTCCGGGTCGCCGATCGCCCGCTCGATCAGGCGCTTGCCGAAGCCCAATGGCTCCATCCCGAAGCCTGAGACCACGACGAGCAGATCGTCCTGACCGAGACCGCTCATCGCGCGGCCAATGGCCTCGTCGATCACGCCGTAGTGCCGTTCCAGGACGGAGCCGAGCCCGCGCCGCTCGTCCTCGGTCACGTCGCCGAAGTCGGAAGGCTGGGCGTAGCGCAGGAAATAGTGGCCGAGCGCATCGAGGCCCTGGTACCGTGTCAGCGAGACCTGCGGCGGCCGCGCCCGCGACATCACCTGCGCGATCCGGTCGTACACCCGATCCGTGCGCACCGGCACCTCCGCCCGTGCGTCGATGCCGGCGCGCCCCGCCGCCCCCATCGACGCCGCGACCACGGGCGCAGGATCGCTCATCGCGCTCTCCATCGCGGTCAGCGCCTCCAGCTGCAATTCGGGCGGATAGATCACCGACGGATCGTCGAGGCC
Organism: Vicinamibacterales bacterium; assembly: GCA_036269295.1. GTDB lineage: Bacteria > Acidobacteriota > Vicinamibacteria > Vicinamibacterales > CAVVIG01 > CAVQFC01. The sequence goes on from DATASG010000089.1 coordinate 11,498, forward strand.
CATCGCCGTCAACGCCACGCGATGATACGTGTCGCCCACCACGTAGCCGCGGACGACCGGGGCCGGCTGCGTCAGCGGCCAGCCGATCACCCCGACCGTGAAACCTTCGGTGCTCAGGATGCTCCACAACGTTCGGGTCCGAAGGGTCGCCGAGGTATGGCCCTGCTCGACGAGAATCCCGAACCGCTCGAGCCCGTGCGCAAAGCAGTAGTCCGGCAGCAGCTGCACCGCGCCGCCACCAGCGAGCTGATAGATCCCCGACGACCGCACGCCGTTCTTCTGCGGCAGCTTCCCGGTCGCGACCGCGGCCCACACCGCCTCCGCCGACGTCGGATGCAGCGTCGCCAGATGGCGGACGGCGCCGGCATCGAGAATCCGGCCGAAGTTGGGCAACCGCCCTTCAGCAGTGGCGCCGGTGATCAAATCAAGCGAGCCCCCATCGATCGCGATCACCATCACCCGGCCGGACACTTCAGGTCGGGCGCGGTCGAACGACGCGTCGATCGGCCGTGCTTCGAGCACCGGTGGCACCCCGCGCCCACGCAGCGCCAGCAGCGCCGCCACCGACGACAGCACGACGACGACGAACAGCGGCGCCCACAGAGCCCGCGACTGCGGCGCCTTGCGGCGCAGAATCGCCGAGACCAGGCACAGCAGCGCCGTCACCGACAGCACCATCGTGCTCTCCAGCAGCGCCGTCGATGTCCCGGCGTCGAGCACCAGCGAGAACGTGTCCAGGTTGCGCCACATCAGCGTCGCCCCGGCGGCCGCGGCCAGCGCGCTCAGCCAGGTCAACACATCGACGCTCAGCCATGCGGGCGAAAACACTTCGCGCGCGAGCAGCTGCCGCACCACCAGCAGGACATAGCCGATCACCGTCAGATGGACGACGTAGTACAGGCCCACCGTCGCCAGCAGCGGCGCCAGCCGCGACGGATGGAGCGGCAGGTTCGGATTCAAATGCAGCACCAGCGCGATCACGTAACTCGTGGCCAGCGCCGCGGCCGCCATCGAGTTGCTCAGCATCCGCAGGTACCGCATTTCGACGGAGTATACTGCCGCAGATGCCGATCGATGTCGCGGCCCGGGTGATCGCGAACCGGCCGCTGTCGAGCGATTACCACGTCCTCACGTTGGCCGCTCCCGTTATTGCCGCGACCTCGGCCGCTGGACAATTCGTGATGCTCAGACCGGGCAGCGGTCGAGATCCGCTGCTGCGCCGGCCGTTTTCAATCTTCGAAGTCCTTCGCGACCCCGGCGGCTCCGCGATCGGCCTCACGATTCTCAGCAAACGCATCGGTGCGTCGACGTCGCTGCTCTACGACGCGCGCGAGGGTCAGCGCATCGATTGCCTCGGACCGCTCGGCCGGCCGTTCACGATCGTCAGCCCACCGTCGCAAGCCTGGATGGTCGCCGGCGGCGTCGGGCTCGCCCCGTTCGCCGTGCTCGCGCAATCGCTGCGCGCTCGCGGCGTCGCCTCGACGCTGTTCTACGGAGCCCGCCGCGCGGAGGAGCTTTTCTATCTCGATTTCTTCCGCGATCTCGGCGTCGAGCTCGTGCTGACGACGGAAGACGGCAGCGCCGGTGAACGCGGACGCGTGGTCGCGCCGCTGCATCGCCGGCTGGCGGCGCTCGCGCCCTCGTCCGCCGTCATCCTCTACGCCTGCGGTCCCGAAGGCATGCTGGCAGCGACCGCGCGCACGGCGATGACCCACCAGCGGCCATGCGAAGTGTCGGTGGAGCGGATCATGGGCTGCGGCCTCGGCGGTTGCTACAGCTGCGTCGTGCCGATGCGCGGCCACGACGGCGCTTTCCATCACGTGCGGTCCTGCCTCGCGGGGCCGGTGCTGAATGCGGATCAAATACAGTGGGACTGACGCACAACGTTGAAGTCTCAACGTTCAACTCTCAGCCAACATGCCTGAAGAACCGTGAGAGTTGAGAGTTGAGAGTTGACCCGATGGATCTTTCCGTCCAGATTGGAGCGCTCCGCCTCAAGAACCCGCTGATCGCGGCCAGCGGCTGCTTCGGCTACGGCGTCGAGTACGCCGAGGTCGTCGACCTCGCGACCCTCGGGGCAATCGTGTCGAAGGGGCTCTTTCTCGAGGCGCGCGAGGGCCATCCGGCGCCGCGGATCGTCGAGACGCCGTCCGGCATGCTCAACGCGATTGGCTTGCAGGGAATCGGCGCCCGCCGGTTCATCGACGAGAAGATGCCGGAGCTGCGCCGCCGCGGCGCGACCGTCATCGTCAACGTCTGCGGGACTACGATCGGCGAGTACGTCGAGGTGTCCCGCATGCTGGCGGATACCGAGGGGGTCGGCGCGATCGAACTGAACATCTCCTGTCCGAACATCAAGGAAGGCGGGATCCAGTTCGGCTGCAGCCTTGACGGCACATTCGATGTCGTCAGCGCGGTGCGCAAGGTGACGCGGATCCCGGTGATTCCTAAACTGACGCCAAACGTGACCGATGTCGCCTCCTTCGCGCGCGCGGCCGAAGAGGCGGGGGCCGACGCGGTGTCGCTCGTCAACACCTTCCTGGCGATGGTCATCGACGTCGAGACGCGCAGGCCGAAGATCTCGAACGGCGTCGGCGGGTTGAGTGGTCCGGCGATCAGGCCGATCGCCGTCCGCATGGTGCACGAGTGCCGGCAGACCGTGAAGATCCCGGTGATCGGCATCGGCGGCATCGCCGACGCCCGCGATGCGCTCGAGTTCCTCATCGCCGGCGCCAATGCCGTCCAGATCGGCACCGCGAACTTCGTCGACCCCTTCATCTGGACGAAGCTGCTCGACGGCATCCGGGAGTACGGCCAGCGCCACGCAATCGAGCGCCTGAGCGATCTGGTCGGGACCGTCGATTACCGGATTCCGTCGACTTCTTAGTTCTGAGTTCTCAGTTCTCACTTCAGGCTGCGTTTTTCAGCAGCCTGGTAGTGCCTGTCGGACCGGTTGAGGTGACATAGATGGAACAGCTGCTGGTGGCGTTGGACCTGGACACGGTCGCCGAGGCGCGTGCGATGGCCGATCGGCTGCGCGGTGCCGTCGGCGGCTTCAAGATCGGCAACCGCCTGTTCACGAGCGAAGGACCGGCGTTCGTCGACGAGCTCGCCTCCCGCGGCGATCGCGTGTTCCTGGACCTGAAGTTCCACGACATCCCGCATACCGTGGCCGGCGCGATCACGGCCGCCACGCGGCTCGGCGTTTGGATGGTGAACGTGCACGCGTCTGGTGGCTGCGCGATGATGCGGGCCGCCCGCGCCGCAGCCTGCGAGGAAGCCGCGCGCCGATCGCGGCCGGCGCCGCTCGTGATCGCGGTGACGCTCCTGACCAGCCTGGATCAGGCGGTGCTGACCGAGATTGGGCTCGGCGCCTCGGTTCAGGCGCAGGTCGAGCGGCTGGCGGCCCTGACCGAGGCGGCGGGGCTGGATGGGGTCGTCGCCTCACCGCAGGAGATTGCCACCATCCGCAGGGTGTGTGGCGCGGGGTTCAACATCGTCACCCCGGGAATTCGCGGCGCGGGCGACGCGAAAGGGGATCAGAGCCGGACCTCGAGCGCCGCCGAAGCGCTCGCCGCCGGCGCTAGCTATCTCGTGGTCGGGCGGCCAATCATCGCCGCGGCCGACCCTCGCGCCGCGGCCGAGCGCATCGCCGCCGAGTGCCGCGCGTCGTGATCGTCCTCACGCTCTACTCCCGCCCCGGATGTCATCTGTGCGATGAGATGAAGGCGGTGGTCCGGCGTGTGGTCGGCGCGGCGGGTCCACCAGCCACGGTCGAGGAGATCGACATCTCAGCCGACGCTGATCTGGAGGAGCGCTACGGCCTGGAGATTCCGGTGCTGCTGATCGACGGGAAGAAGGCCGCGAAGTATCGGGTGACGGAGGAGGCGCTCGCGCGGCTGCTGCGAGAGAGGTCAAGTGGGGCTGCCCGCCCTACCTGACCTACCCGTCCTACCTACTTTGCAGTGATGACGAAGTGGCCGCGGCGATTCTGCTGCCAGCAGCCTTCGTTCTCCTCGTTGCAGAACGGCTGCTCCTTGCCCTTGCTGACCACGGTTACGCGGGCGGCGGGAAGGCCCAGGCCCGTCAGGTAGTCCTTCACCGCGTTCGCGCGGCGGTTGCCGAGGCCGAGGTTGTACTCCGCGCTGCCGCGCGAGTCACAGTGTCCTTCCAGCATGACCACCACGCTCGCCCACTTCTTCAACCAGTCCGCGTCCTTCTGCAGCGCCGGCTTGGCGTCGTCGCGCAGCGATGACTTGTCGAGATCGAAGAACACGTCGTCCAGCGGCTTCTCGGCGTTGAGCTGATCGACCGACTTGCGCGCGAAGATTTCCGCCTCGGTCAGCGCCGGCACGCTCGGTGGCGGCGTGACGCGCGGCGGCGCCGGTGGTGGCGGCGGTGTCACCGGTGCCGTCGGCGGTGGCGGCGGCGGTGCGGGCGCGGCCGCAGGAATTTTCTTATGGCAGCCGGCTGCCGCGATCGACAGAGCTGCGCTGAGTGCAATTGTGGATACAAGTCGCGGAACGCGGATCATCGTGTACTCCTCTGTGGTGGCAGCTTACAAAGTTGATTTCATGCTGTCAAACAAGAGTCGGTGACGAAAACGATACAATGCGCCGCGTGGACCATCTGCTGCGCGCGACCGCACGAGCGGAAGCGCGCCATTTCTGGTTCCGCGGCTTCCGTGCGTTCGTCACGCCGTTGCTCCAATCCGCGGCCGGGAACCGGCCTGATGCGCGTCTGCTCGATTGCGGCTGCGGCACCGGCGCCAACGTCGAACTGCTCGATCGATTCGGCCGCGCCTACGGCTTTGACCTCGCCGAAGTCGGCCTGCGCATCGGCCACGACGCCGGCCGGACGCGGCTCGCGCGCGCAACCGTGGCGGCCGCGCCCTTCCCCACGGCCTCCTTTGATATCGTCACTTCCTTCGATGTCCTGTATTCACTGCCCGATTCGGACGAAAAAGCGGCGATCTCGTAGATGTTCCGCCTGCTGAAGCCGGGGGGCCACGCGATCGTCAACGTCGCGGCGATGCACCTGCTGCGGGGCGACCACTCGGTGCTGAGCCGCGAGGTTCGGCGCTACAGCCGGGACGAGCTGAGGGCAAGGATGGAGGGCGCCGGGTTCGTCATCGAGCGCCTGACCTACACGAACGCGACGCTGTTCCTGCCGCTGGCCATTGCCCGCCTGCGGCAACGGCGCCGCGGCCTGCGGCGGGAGAGCGAGGCAGACGCCGAGATCGCCGTGCCGCCGGGACCGATCAACGCGCTCATGACCGCCGTCATGCGTCTCGAGGCGATCTGGCTGCGCGCGTTCGACGAACCGTTCGGCAGCTCGCTGCTCTGCCTGGCTAGGAAGCCTTCGTCAACCACACCCTGAAGATCCGCAGCCCCAGATGACGACGGTCGGCGGTTCGCCGGCTCCGGTCCTCCGGCGAGAAGACTTGATCGGTCTCGAGCACGATTGGCAGCCTCGGATCGGGGATCGGCAGGTCGATCACGAAGTCCGCGTTCAGGACGCGCGTGAGTATGACGCGGCCCGCGGACCGTACGGTCAGCG
>DATASG010000090.1:0-8523 GCA_036269295.1 Vicinamibacterales bacterium
TGGGAGAAGATCATCGAGCACATCGACCACGCGGTGAAGGTCGCCGGCGCCGATCACGTCGGCCTCGGCTCGGACTTCGACGGCGCGACGATGCCGTTCGGCATGGAGGACGCCTCGAAGCTGCCGAAGATCACCGAGGCGCTGCTCAAGAAGGGCTACACCGAACAGGAGATCACCAAGATCCTTGGCGGCAACATCCTGCGAGTCATGGAACAGGTGGAGCGGGTCAAGGGATCGTAACAAGATGAAGCCCACCGCTGAGGTGGTGATCGTCGGTGGCGGTTGTATGGGCGCGAGCGTCGCCTATCATCTCGCGCGCCTTTGGGTCACCGACGTCGTGCTGCTCGAGCGCGAGAAGATGCTCGGCACGGGATCGACCGGGCGCAACGCGGGCGGGGTGCGGCATCAGTTCTCGAACGAGGCGAACATCAGGCTGTCGATCGAATCGATTGGGCTGTTGGAGCGCTTCGCCGATGAGGTCGGCCACCCGATCGACTTCCACCAGGACGGGTACCTGTTCCTGCTGTCGTCTCCAGCAAGCGTCGAGACGTTCAGGCAGAACGTCGTCTTGCAGCGCGGTCTCGGGATCGACGTGCAATGGCTCGACGCGTCCGAGGCGGCGACGCTCGCGCCAGGCCTGAGCACCGCCGGCGTCCTGGCGGCCACCTTCTGTCAGCGCGACGGCATCGCCGATCCCAACGGCGTGACGATGGGCTTTGCGAGGGCGGCGCAGTCGCTTGGCCTGACCGTCGAGCGCGACGTCGAGGTCACCGGCATCGGCGTCGTCGACGGCAGGGTCAGCGGGGTCCAGACCAGGCGCGGAACAATCGAGACCCGCACGGTCGTCAACGCCGCCGGTCCGTACGCGCGGTTGATCGGCACGATGGCCGGCGCCGGCGTGCCGGTCGATCCGATCCGCCGCCACATTTTCATCGCCACGCCGGGAGCGGGTCAGGCGGCCCTGTCCGTACCCTCGTCGCACATCATGGTGATCGACTTCGAGACGACCTTCTACTTCCACCGCGAAGGCGCCGGGCTGCTGTTCGGAATGGGCGATCGACAGGAGACGCCGACCTTCGACACGACGGTGCAATGGGACTTTCTGCCGCAGGTGATCGAGGTCGCGGTGACGCGGCTGCCGGCGCTGGCGGAAGCGTCGATCTCCCACGCCTGGGCCGGGCTCTACGAGATGTCGCCGGACGGCAACCCGATTCTCGGCGCGGCGGACGGGATCGAGGGCCTCTATCTGATCAACGGCTTCAGCGGACACGGCTTCCAGCATTCGCCCGCAGCCGGACGCATCCTGGCCGACCTCATCACCGGCCGCGACCCGCGATTCGATCTGACGCCCTTTGCCGCCGGACGTTTCTCCCGGCTCGGGGTGGACGCGGGCGAGCGATATGTGGTCTGAGCTGCGATACGCGATCCGATCGCTGCTCAAGGCGCCGGAGTTCACCCTGGTCGCCACCGCCATCATCGCGATCGGCATCGGCGCCAACACCGCCGTCTTCAGCATCGTCGACGCGGCGCTGCTGCGGCCGCTGCCATTCAAGAACTCCGGGCGGCTGTTCACCCTGTCCGGGTCCAACCCGAAGCGCGCGATCCGGGACGGTCCCTTCTCGTACCCCTCCTTCGTCGAGCTCGCGGCGCGCGACTCGATGCTCAGCGGCCTTGCGGCGATCGCGAACGAGCCGTTCAACGAGACCGATGGCGATCGGCCAGAGCAGCTGCCTGGCGCGCGTGTTTCCGCAAGCTTCTTCGAGGTGATCGGGGTGCAGGCCGCGCTCGGACGGACGTTCGCGCCGGCCGAGAACAAGACCGGAGCCGCTGCGGTGGCGGTGATCGGCCGCGGCTACTGGAGGCGTCGCTTTGGCGGCGCCGAGTCGGCGATCGGCGTGACGCTGGCGCTGAACGGCACGCCCTACACCGTCATCGGCGCGCTCGGCATCGACCTGCCGCCGCCGTTCGACGATGTCGATGTCTGGGCGCCCCGGGTGGACGAGATCACCGGGTTTCCGAGGAATCTGATCGACGGCGGCCTCGGTTACCTGACCGCGGTGGCGCGGATCGCGCCGGGCGTTCGCGTCGAGCAGGCGCAGAGCGAAGTGGACGCGATCGCGCACGCTTACGCGCGCGCGAACCCGACAAACACCGATGCCGACCCGGACGCCAGCCTGCACCTGACGCCGATTCGCGAGCGCACGGCCGGCAGCGCTCGCTCGCCGCTGCTGGTGCTGATGGGCGCCGTCGGTCTGGTGCTGCTGATTGCCTGCGCGAACGTCGCCAATCTGCTGCTCGTGCGCGCGACCGCCCGGTCTCATGAGACGGCGGTGCGGCTGGCGCTCGGTGCCAGCCGCTGGGATCTGACGCGCTGGATGTGCAGCGAGAGCCTGCTGCTCTCGCTGAGCGGCGGCATCCTCGGCGTGCTGCTCGCGTTCTGGAGCGTCGATCTCGCCGCGTCGACCCTGCGCGGGCTGCCGCGCGGATCGGAGATCGCCATCGACGGCCGGGTCCTTGCCTTCTCGCTGGCGGTGTCGATCGCTGCCGGTGTGGTCTTTGGCACCCTTCCCTTGTCCCTCGCCGCACGGCAGTCGCCGGTGGATGCCATCAAGAGCCACAGTGGCCGCGGCTCAACCGCGACTCGTCGCGGGACACGAAACGCGCTGATCGTCGCTGAGGTCGCCTTGTCCCTGATGCTGCTGGTGGGGGCGGGCCTGCTGCTGCGGGGCTTCGCCAGGCTAACGCGGGTGCCAGTTGGCTTCAAGGCTGACGGCCTGCTGACCTTTCGCCTCTCGTTGCCGACGTCCGGCTACAGCGATCCCGCGGCGATGCGCTCATTCTTCACCCGCTTGATGCCCAGGCTCGAACGGATGCCGGGGGTGTCAGGCGCCGCCGCGTCGATGGCGCTCCCGCCCGCGATGACGACGATGGCGCCGTACGTGACCGGCGATCAGCCGTTGGTTGCGATCGGCGAGCGTCCGCTCGGGCAGTGGTCCGCCGTGACGCCTGGCTATTTCGCGACGCTGGGGATTCCGATCGTCGCGGGGCGCTCGCTGTCGGCAGACGACACCGAGCAGTCGCCGCTCGCCGTGGTGATCAGCCAGGGTCTGGCGCGGCGCGCGTGGCCCAATGCCTCGCCGATCGGCAGGCAGATCCTGGTCGGACGCTTCCCCGGCTTCGCGGTGGTGGTCGGGGTCGCCGGCGACGTGAAGAACAACGGGCTCGCGAGTGAGCCGATGGCCGAGATGTACACGCCGTATCCACAGCGGCCGTGGCCGGCGATGCAGTTCGTGGTGCGGTCGGCGGGCGGCAATCCGCTGGCGCTGGTGAATGCCGTCCGCGCCGCGGTGCAGGAAGTGGACCGCGAGCTGCCGATCACGCGGGTGGAAACGATGGACGCGTCGCTGGCCGATTCGGTGTCCACGGAACGCTTGCTGACGTGGCTGCTGTTCGCGTTTGCGGCTGTCGCCCTGCTGATGGCGGCGGTCGGCCTCTACGGAGTGATCGCCTACACCGTCACGCAGCGCACGCAGGAGATCGGCGTTCGGATCGCGCTTGGCGCCGACCCGAGCGCGGTAGTGCGGCTGGTCGCCGCCGAAGGCCTGCGGCTGACCGCTGCCGGCATGATTGCCGGGACGCTGGCCGCAGCCGTGGTCAGCCGGACGATGCGCGGCATGCTGTTCGACGTGTCGCCGGCCGATCCGCTGACGTATGGAGCGGTGCTGGTGATTTTCACGGCCACCGCGTGCGCCGCTCTGATTGTCCCCGCCAGGCGCGCGCTGCGGGTCGATCCGCTGACCGCGCTGCGAGCCGAGTGAAGCCGGGCTCCCCGTGGCAAAATAGATCGATGGGCCGGCCAGGCGTGACATGCAGCTGACGCTGAGGTCGTGCGTGGTGCGATCGTGGCGGACCGCCGATGCCGAGCCTCTGGCGCGCTACGCCGACAACAGGAAGATCTGGCTGAACCTGCGGGACGCGTTTCCGCACCCCTATACCGTCGACGACGCGCGTGAATTCATCAAGTCCCTCCGCCAGCGCGCGCCGGAAACAACGTTCGCGATCGACGTGGGCGGTGAGGCGGCCGGCAGCGTCGGCTTCGTGCTCCGCCACGACGTCGAGCGGGTGTCGGCCGAGATCGGCTACTGGCTCGCCGAGCCGTTCTGGGGACGCGGGATTGCCACCGAGGCGCTGGCCGCGGTCACCGGCCATGCGATCGCGGCGCACAAGCTGACCCGCGTTTACGCGCTGCCGTTTGCCTGGAACACGGCCTCGTGCCGGGTGCTGGAAAAGGCCGGCTACCGGCTCGAGGCGCGGCTGCGCCGCAGCGCCATCAAGAACGGCGTGATCACCGATCAGATGCAGTACGCGTTCATCGTGCCGGAAGAGGCGGCGATCAATGCAGCCGATCCGCCGCAACCCGGAAACCGAGGCTGAAACCCTTGTCCTGCGGCGCGTGCGTGTAGCGCAGCGCGCAGCGGGCGCTGTTGGCGTCGAAGAGCCAGCTGCCGCCCCGAATCACGCGCTTGTCGCCCGAGGCGGCACCGCGCGGGTCGACGTTGGCGGCGCGGCTCTCGGCGTAGGGACCGTACCAGTCAGATGTCCACTCCCAGACGTTGCCGTGCATGTCGGCAAGACCCCACGGGTTGAGCGGGAAGGTGCCGGTCGGGGTCGGCTTCTGGCGGAATTCTCCGGCGGGAAACGATCCGTACGGCTGGCGGCCGTTGTAGTTTGCCTGGGCCGTGGTCAGATTCTCGCCGGTGGAGAACGGTCCGGTCGTACGCGCGCGGCAGGCATACTCCCACTCCGCCTCGGACGGCAGGCGGTAGCGCAGCGTCTGGGGCGTATGCGCGTTCAGCTTGTCGAGGAACTTCTGCACCTCGGCGTAGTTGACATTCTCGACCGGGCAGCGTGGTCCGCAGCCGGCGAAATGGCTCGGCGTGCTGCCCATGACCGTGCGCCACTGTTGCTGCGTCACCTCGGTCTGGCCGAGAAAGAACGCGTGCGTGATCTCGACGTCGTGCAGGAGCTCGTCGTCGTTGCGCGAGGCTTCGGTGGTGGCGCTGCCCATCGTGAAGCGTCCGGGCGGGAGCTCGACGAACAGCATGCCGGTCCACGGCTCGGCGGTGGTGGCGATCGGGGTCTTGATGTCTTCGTTGGCGTTGACGTCGAAGCGGCGAAACCGTCCGTAGCTGGCGATGGTATTGACGCGGTTACCGCCCGGGAAGGTGTATTGCTCACGCATTTCCAGCGGCACGGCGATGCCCGACTTCTCCTCGGCTTGAAACGTGGTGGTGATCACGGCGCGGACCGTGGGCTGCTCGACCTGCAGCTCCGTCTTGAGGACGCAGCCGGTGGCGGCGTCGATCCAGGCCCGGCCGTGCGCCGGCAGATCGTTCCCGACCTCGCCGCGAATCATGGTCGGAGAATGGGTCTCCTTGTACTCCACCACCGCGACGCCCGGGCCGAAGGTCTTGTCCTCCTTGCCGAGCGAGAAACGGAACCGCGGCTGGTAGGTCTGCTGCAGCACGCCAAGCGCGAGCACCGGGTTGCCGAGCGTGCTGCGCATGTTGCCGAGGTTGTAACGCGCGCCTTCTTCACGAATACGCTCGGCCTTGCCGATGGTGTCGGGCTGGTCGCTCAGAAACAGCTTGGCGAGGCGGGCTTCTCGATCGCGGACCATGACGCCGTCCACCTGGATGACATCGCGGAACGGCACCAGCGCCTCGCTCTCAGGCGATTTCACCAAAAGGAAATCCGAGCGCAGGTCGCGATGCCTGGCGCGCAGCATGTCCGACGGCGACGGGGGCTGGACGGCGCCGCCGCGGCCGCCGCTCACGGGCGAAAAGCTGGCGAGCAGCTGCGATGAGTCCTGGACGTAGGTCTCCTCGGCGACGACGTTCTCGAACTCGTCGACGAAGTAGTCGAGGTACCAGCCGGCGCGGTCCAGCACCGTTTCGAGCTCCGCTCGGGCCGGGACCGGAGGCGCCGCGAGCACCATCGCGGTGCCGAGGCACAGCGCGAATACGAAGCCGCAGGTGCAGGCGCGCATGGGTGAGGCCCCCTGCACTATACTGCAGCCTTCGCAAGGAGATAACTGATGCTGCGACGTGCTCTTCCCATCGTCCTCGCCGCCTTCCTGATCGTGCCCGCGCTGGCGCAGGATCGCCGCGTTTCATTTGCGTTCCGACCCTCGGGCGCCGCGGCACAGACGCAGCGCGTCGCGGCGGCGCCATCGATCTACTTTCCCGGGCGGTTCGACTGGCAGCGGAAGACGCCGGACGAAGTGGGCATGAATCCGGCGCTGGTCGCCGAAGCGGTCCGGCTCGCGATCGCCGCGGACACGCCGGGGCCGCACGACATGACGCAGTTCCTGACGAACAGCTTCGGCAAGGAGCCGTTCTTCAGCCTGGTCGGTCCGATCAAGGATCGCGGCCCGGCCAGCGGCGTCATCACCCGCCACGGCTACATCGTGGCCGAATGGGGCGACCCGAACCGCGCGGACATCACCAACAGCGTCACCAAGACATTCCTGACGACGGTCGTCGGGCTGGCGTGGCAGCGCGGGCTCATCAAGGATGTGAACGACTACGCGCGCGACTACATGCCGCCGCACGTGGATCTGTTCGAAGCGCCGCACAACCAGAAGATCAAGTGGGACGACCTGCTGCGGCAGACCAGCGACTGGCAAGGGACGCTGTGGGGCAAGCCGGACTGGGCGGATCGTCCAGTCGGCGCGACGCTGGAGGAGCAGACGAACCGTAAGCTTTGGGAGCCCGGCACCCACTTCAAATACAACGACGTGCGCGTCAACGCGATGGCGCTGGCGGCGCTGCAGGTATGGCGCCGGCCGCTGCCCGAGGTGCTGCGTGAAGAGGTGATGGACCCGATCGGCGCGTCCTCGACGTGGCGGTGGTACGGCTACGAGAACTCCTGGGTCGAGATCGACGGCCAGAAGGTGCAATCGGTAAGCGGCGGCGGCCACTGGGGTGGCGGCATGTTCATCAACTCGTACGACATGGCGCGCTTCGGCTACCTGTTCCTGCGCAACGGCAAGTGGAAGGACAAGCCGATCGTCTCTGAGAAGTGGATCAAGATGGCGCGGACGCCTGGATCCGACAACAAGACCTACGGCTTCGCGAACTGGTATCTGAACACCGACCAGAAGCCGCTGCCGGCGGCTCCGGCGACGGTCGTGCGGTTCGTGGGCAACGGCTCCAACATCATCTACATCGACTGGGACAACGATATCGTGGCGGTGTTCCGCTGGATTCGCGGCGACAAGCAGCTGAACGAGGTGGTAGCGAAGATGTACGCGTCGCTGAAGACGACGTCGACGGCGGCACAGGCACAGAGGTAGCCACAAGTGTCGACCAGCTACTCGAGCTTCGGCAAGGTGCCGGAGTGGAGGGCCGTGGAGATCAAGGACACGCGCCGAGTGAAGTAGTCGGGATGCCGGTCACCGACGGCTTCGTCGCGTTCGTGCTCGAGCAACTCGACTCGCTCGGTCCGATCACACCGACGCGCATGTTTGGCGGCGTCGGCCTCTACGCCGGCGATTTGTTTTTCGCGCTCGTCTCCCGCGACGTGCTCTACCTGAAGGGGGACGATGAGACGCGCGCCCCGCGCGAGGCCGCGGGCGCGCGGCCGTTTCAGCCGTTTCCCGATCGCCCGCGCGGCACAGGGAAGATGCAGTACTACAGCGTCCCGGCGGCGATCCTCGAGGACGGCGACGCCTTGATCGCGTGGGCCAAGGAAGCGGTGTCAATCGCGCAAGCGCAACGCACCCGCACCCCGAAGCGAAAGGCGAGCGCACCGAAACGCCGAGCGCGCTAGAGATCGCTGTTCGCGCGTCCAGCAGCAGGGCCGGTCGACACCCTTCGCCCGAGCCGGGCGCTACGGCATCGTGAAAAACGCGGACGAGTGGCTAACCCTGCGCTCCGTTGACGTGCGGCTTGAGCACGGTGCTGATGAAGGTGTGGATGGGCGTCGGGACGCCAACTTCAACGCCGATACGCGCCACCGCGCCGCTCAGCCAGGGCAGTTCAATCCGGCGCCCGCGCTCGAGATCCTCCAGCATCGACGCCTTCGTCTGCGGCGGGAGCGCCTTGTAGGCGGCGGCAACGTCCTCGTCGATCGAGTTGGCGACCGCGATCCCTTTCGCGTGTGCGACCGCGAGGGTCTCGCGCACCGCGGCCTTCAGCATCTCGAGCAGCTCCGGATCGTTGACGATCACGCCGATCGGACTGCGGGTGACCGCGGTCATGCCGCTGAACACGGACAGACGCACGAACTTGGTCCAGATGTCGACGGTGATGTCCGGGCTGAGCGTCGCCTGAAAGCCGGCGGGACGGCACGCCTCGAGCAGCGCCTCGAGCTGCGGGGAGCGCGATCGGTCGGGCATCCCGAAGATCAGGTGGTCCATCGCGGTGTGCCTGATGACGCCCGGCTCTGCGATTACTGCCGATACATACGAGACGCCGCCTGCGGTGTGGGCGGCGCCGACGCCGCGGATCAGCGACGCGA
>DATASG010000091.1:0-24141 GCA_036269295.1 Vicinamibacterales bacterium
CCCCGGCGCGGCATCCGCCGGTCGCGCGGCCATCGATCAATCCCGCCGGGTACACGAGCGTCCAGTCAAGGCCGCTGGCGCGCAGCGTCGCCTCGCCGCGCTCTTTGTCGCGGTAAATATCCTGCAGCAGCAAACGGATGAAGATGCGCGGGCCCAACGGCACATCGCGGAATGTCTCCCCTACTCCAAACGCCGAGGTAAAGATCAGCCGGCGGACACCATGGTCCTCCATCGCGCGTACCGTGCGTGACATGCTCTGAGCGATGAGCCCGCCCGACTTCAAGGACCGTCCGACGCCCAACGTGCAGATCACCGCGGCCTGACCTCGAACCGCGTCGGCAAGCGCCGCGCTGTCGTCCGTGACACTTCCGGTGAGGACTCGCAGACGCTCGTCCGTGATCGGCAGCCGCTCCGGACTGCGGACCAGGGCCGTGACCTGGTGACCTTGTTGCAGTGCCCGCGAGATGACCTGCTGCCCGGTTGCCCCCGTGGCTCCCAATACAAGTACTTTTCTCGGTGACGGCGGTTCACGCCTTCCGCTGGCGGCGAGGATCATCACCGCTCCGATGACGATACCGTGCGCAGCGCGCCGGCAGGTCCGACCTGGTGGCGAACCGCGGCATCGACGTTGCCGCCGCCTTCCTGAACCGGCTCGAGATAGAAGCGCGCCCAGGTAACCAGTCCGTTGGCCACGCCGAAGATCACCACGCCCCGCATTACGTGCGCCGACCCATCACGCCGCGTGCCACGGTGTTCCCACTCGCTCCAGATCTCACTGCCGTCGACTGCCGAACGCAGCACCCTCGCCGTGAGGTCGGGGATGGCGGCGAAGATCTGCTCCCAGTTCCGGCTGACCTGCTCCCGGCCGGTGAAGCCGCGCTCGGGATGAGCGGGCGTGTCGTTTCGGTAGTCCGGTGCGAAACACGCCACCAGCAGGTTCAGGTCGTGCGCGTTCGTGGCCTCTTCAAGTCGCGCCAGCACGGTGGCTGCGCCCGCGCCCTCGCTCGTGTCGTGGTTCGTCATCTGAGATACCTCGATAATTGATACAGTGTTACTGTAATTAAATATATACTGTGCTTCGTGGCCGCGAAAGTCAAGCGCGCTCGGCGATACGACTCCGCGCGACGCCAGGATGCCGCGAGGCGGCGGCGTGCCGCGGTCGTCGAGGCGGCGAGCCGCCTCTTCCTGAGCGAAGGATTCGCCGGCACCACCATTGCGAGGATTGCCGAAGACGCCGGCGTCTCGGAAGAAACGGTGTACAAGGCCTTCGGCAACAAGATCGCGCTCGTGCGGGCGATCCGGGACCAGGCCCTCGCCGGCGTCGGGCCGACGCACGCCGAACGTCGCTCGGACCGGATGCAGGCAAGCGAGAGCGACCCGCGAGCGATCATCCGAGGATGGGGTGTCCTGACCATGGAGGTGGCGCCCAGGGTGGCCCCCGTGCTGTTGCTGGTGCGCGAGGCCGCGGCCAGCGATCGGGAATTGGCGAGATTGCAGGCAGAGATGGATGCGGCCAGGCTGACGCGCATGACGCACAACGCACGGACGCTGCTGGATGGCGGGCATCTGCGCTCGGGCATCACGCTCGATGCCGCGACGGATGTGTTGTGGACTTACAGCTCGCCCGAGCTCTACGAGCTGCTCGTCATCCGGCGGGGATGGTCCCTGGAACGGTACGGACGCTTTATCGCCGACTCGATGATCTCCGCTCTGTTGTCGTCGTGATCGCTCACGCGCACCAGGTTTCGGTGACACCCTTCCAGAAGTCCGAGAACAACTCGAAGGCCGGCGGAAATCGCTGGGTCACGAGAACCGCCGCGACGCCGGCTGTTGGGTCGTTGAACCATGAGGTCCCCAGTCCTCCGTCCCAACCGTATCGACCCGCTCTCGACCAGTCGTCATCCGGAGGACACCCGACCGACACGCCGAATCCCCAGCCTCTCGATTCGAGAAATACCCTCGATGCCGGCCCGCGCTGCCGCTCGCTGATGTAGTCCGTCGTCATCATCGTGATCGATCGCTGGTCCAGGATGGGTTGCCCACGGTGGAAACCCTTCGCGAGAAGCATGTGCGCGAATTTGAAATAGTCCTCGGCCGTGGACACCAGGCCTCCAGCCGCGTCCGGGAAGCTTGGGGCCTGCGTCCATTGGCTGTCCTTCGGGTCATCGAACAACGTCGATACTTCCCCGTTGTCACCCGCCTGGTCACAGGCGACCAGGCGCTCGATCTTGTGCGGTGGCACCTGAAAGGCCGTGTCCTCCATGCGCAGCGGGCCGAGCACGTGCTCATCGAGCGCCGCGCCCAGAGTGGTCCCGGACGCTCTGCTGATCAGCACTCCCAGGACCGCGAACGATGTGTCGTACATCCACGCCTCGCCGGGATGTGCCATCAACGGCAGCGACGCGAACCGCCGAATCCATTCGTCTGGCGCATGCGGCGTGGCCGGCTTGGGAGGGCCCATGCCAAGTTGCAGCCTCGCGGCCTCAGTCATCACCGGGTGTGGGCCTCTCGTCATCGGGAACCCGAATCCCATCGTGCAGGTCAACAAGTGCCGCACGGTGATCGCTTGCCTGGCCGGCTCGGTGTCATCGAGTGGCGCTTCGATGCGACGCAGGACCCGACGGCCGGCCAGTTCGGGGATGAACCGCTCGATTGGATCGTCGAGATCGAGTCGGCCACGCTCGGCCAGAGCCAGCGCGGCGGCGGCGGCAATCGGCTTGGTCAGGGAGCTGATTCGCACGAGCGAGGTGGGTGCGATCGCCTGACCAGCTCCACCCGGGGCTATCGCCGTGATCGCTTGGACTTTTCCGTCTTTCGAGATAAGCGATAAGAGTCCGGAGACCGCCTTGCTCGTAGCGTGCCGGCTTAGCCGCGCACGAAACCGTTCCGTCGCATCCACCTAGCCAGTGTCGCATGACATCGGTCGCCCTTGGTCATCTCCCGTCGCGACGGTCCACGACACCGCGCACGCTGGGTCAGCAATGACGGCCGGCTGTACTCAAACGGCCAACCCGCGTAAAATAGCCGGACCATGAAACATCTGCTCAAGATTTCAGCCGTGTTGGGTCTGTTGCTTTTTGGTGCGCCAGCTGCGCAGGCGCAGATTTCGTTCGGCTTCTCTTTCGGCACGCCGCCGCCGCGGCCGCGGGCGTATCGCGTGCTGCCGCAGCCGGGCCCCGAGTTTCATTGGGTCGAAGGCTATTGGTATCCACGAAACGGGCGCTGGCTCTGGCATGACGGCTACTGGACGCGTCCGCCGCTCCCAGATTCGTACTGGGTCCAGCCGTACTGGGACGGTGGCCGCTACTTCGAGGGGTATTGGGACACGCCGCGCGGCCACTACGATCACGACCACGGCTGGGATCGCGATCGGGGCCGCGACGCGAATCGCGAGTGGCGCGAGCATCGGGACCACGATGATCGAGATCGCCGGCGCTAGGACTCATGAGATCACGCCGGTGAGATACACGGCACACTCGGTCAGTTGGCAGGTCGCCCCGAGGCAGTCGCCCGTGATACCACCGATTCGGCGCCGGTAATAGGCGCCGGTCACCGCGGCCACTCCACCGGCGGCGACGATCATCGCCATCGCCGCCGGTCCTCCGGCGAAGCTGACAGGAATCACCGCCAGAGCCGTCGCCGCGACAAGCGTCGACGTCGACGTCTTCCGCGCCAGCCGCGCGCCCTGCCCCTGATCGTTGCGCGCCGGCGGCAGCCAGTAGGCGAGCGGCACCATCGCCCATCGGCCCAGCACTTGACCGGCGAGCAATACACGGTGGAAATCGCCGGCCGGCAGACTGGTGAGGAACACGAATCGCGCCAGCAGCGAGCCGCCGATGGCGAGCGCGCCGAAGCTCCCGATGTTCGAGTCGCGCATGATCGCGAGCACCCGATCCTTCGTCCACCCTCCACCGAACCCGTCTGCCGCGTCCGCCAGACCGTCTTCGTGCAAGCCGCCGGTCACGATCACGACATAGATCAGGATCAGGACCACGCTCACGCTTCGATTGGCATGAGCACCAACCACGAGATCGATCGCAATCGCGCCCAACGCGACGATCGCACCGACGACGGGAAAGAATCTCGCCGAATCCGGGAGCGCGTCCTGCGGCAACTCCGCCGCGATCGGCACCGGCAGCCGGGTCAGAAATTGAACCGCGACCAGCAACAGCAGCCACTGACGCTTCATGCGGGCCGATCGCTCACACCGGCCGATTCGAACGTGGCCATACGCGTGAACGCGGCCACGGCCGCGCGGATCACGCCAAACGCCAATGCCGCGCCGGTGCCTTCCCCGAGGCGCATGCGCAAGTCCAGCAACGGTTCTTGCGCGACCAGCTGCAGGAGAGCCGCGTGGCCAGGCTCAATCGATCGATGCGCGGCGAACAGGTAGTCGCCGGCCGCCGGAGCGAGTCGCACCGCGATTGCAGCAGCGGCGGTGGCGATGAATCCGTCGGTGACGACGACGCGCCTCGTGGCGGCGCCGGCCAGCACGACGCCGACAAGGCCGGCGATCTCGAGCCCGCCCACCTTGGCGAGAACATCCAGGCCGTCGTCCGGATCGGGCCGACGCGCTCGCAACGCCTCCTCGATCACCGCGATCTTGCGTCGCCACATCGCATCGTCCGCGCCGGTGCCCCGTCCGGTGACGTTGGCGGGCGGCAAACCCGTCAGCGCGGCGGTGATTGCCGCGGCAGCCGTGGAGTTCCCGATGCCCATCTCACCGAGGCCGATCATGTCGACGCGGCGCGCCGCGTCGAGGCCATGCTCGATCCCGACCGTGATCGCCGCCAGCACCTCGTCTGACGTCATCGCCGGCTCGCGCACCATGTTCCTCGTGCCTGGTGCCACTCGCCGGCCTTGCGTGCCGGTCGGGCTCGGCGCCTCCGACGCCACGCCGATGTCGACAACCGTCACTCCTGCGCCGGCAGCGGCGGCGAGGGCATTGACGGCGGCGCCGCCGGCGAGGAAGTTCGCCACCATTTGTGCCGTCACCGCCGATGGATACGGCGCCACGCCTTCGGCCGTCACGCCGTGGTCGCCGGCAAAGACGATGATCTGCGCCGCATCGACGGTGGGCGCGAGCGTCTGTTGAATCGCCGCGACTCGATTGGCGATTTCTTCCAGCCGGCCAAGGCTGCCCGGTGGTTTGGTCAGCGACAGCTGTCGCGCCTCGGCCTTCGCGATCCACTCGCGGTCGACCCGCTGAATCGGCGGGAGCTGCTGGAAGATCTCTTCAATCGGCATTGGGTATCTCCGGCAGCTCCGCGTGGATCGCATCGACCAACCGCTCGTTGTCTGCCCTGGAGCGAACCGCCACGCGGACGAATTGCCCGCCGGCCATGCCGTCGAACGACCGGCAATCGCGGACGATGAGGTGATGCCTGCGAATCAGTTGCGCGCGCAGCGCGGTCGAATCCTGGCCGCGCTCGGGCAGGCGAATCAGCAGAAAGTTGCCGGCCGACTCGTAGGTGTCGACGCCGTTGCCGGCCAGCAACTCGCGGAGGCGCTGCCGCTCGTCGGCGACTGCCCGAAGCGTCCGCTCTGCGTAGTCCTCGTCGCGAAGGGCCTCAGCGGCCGCGGCGGCGGCGAGCGTCGTCACCGGCCACTCCGGAAGCTGCGCCCCGATCCGTGCGGTCATGCCCGGGGTCGATACGCAATACCCGACCCGCAAGGCAGGCATCCCGAAAAACTTCGTCAACGACCGGAGAACGACAAGATGATCTGAACCCGTCGCGGCCGCGGTCAACGTGTCGTTCGGCGCGAAGTCGATGAAAGCCTCGTCGATCAGGAGCTGGACCCGGTGAGCGGATGCCGCCCGCAGGACCTGCGACATCTCCGCCGCCGTGGTCAGCGCGCCGGATGGGTTGTGCGGGTTCGTCAGCACACAGAGCGACGGCCGGCGCTCCTGCAGCATCTGGCGCAACGCGCGCGTATCGAGTCTGAAGCCGTTGCCAGCGCTCAGGGGAATGCGCTCGATCTCACATCCGGCGGCTGTCAACGCCCGCTGCTGCTCGCCGAATGCCGGCACCGGCAAGAGACACGTGCGTGGACGAAGGGCGCAGATGACGGCGCCCAACAGCGCTGCCGATCCATTCGCGATCGTGAGGCATTCGGGCGACACGCTCAGCCGCGTCGCCAGCTCGAATCGAAGCTCGGAGTATCCCGGATCGGGATACCGCGCCAACAGCGCCACGTCCGAAGACTCGCGCTGCAGTCGAGCGCGTGCGGCCGCCGGCAGCCCGAGGGGATTGATGCTGGCGCTGAAGTCGATCAGCTCGTCGATCGGAATGCCGTACTCGCGTGACACCGCCTCGACGTCGCCACCGTGCGGCGCGGTCGTCAGGCGTGCCATGCCAGAGCTCCCAGCAACGCCGCCATGAAAGTCACCAGCGACGCCGCCGTCACGATCCGGCACGCCGCCCGTGCGGCATCGATCCCAGGCGCCGGGTTTCCAGCGCCGATCAGCGGTTTCGACACCGCCATGCCGTCGTAGAAATTCGTGCCGCCAAGACGCACCCCGAGCGCTCCCGCCATCGCCGCTTCGGGATGGCCGGCGTTCGGGCTGTCGTGGTTCCTGTGATCGCGCCGCCAGAGGCGCAGCGCCCCCGCGCCGTTGTTGCCCGTGCACGCGGCGGCGATCGCGATCGCCGCCGCCGCGAGCCGCGCCGGTATCCAGTTTGCGATGTCGTCCAGCCGCGCGGCGACCCGCCCGAAGTAGGTGTAGGGCGGCTCCCGATGCCCGATCATCGAGTCGAGCGTGTTGACGGCCTTGTACGCCAACCCTGCGGGCACGCCACCGGCCGCGAGAAAACACAGCGGCGCGACGATCGCGTCGCAGGTGCTCTCGGCCAGTGTCTCGATGACGCCGCGGGCGACCTCGGATTCGGTGAGCGTCGCCGTATCGCGGCCGACAATCCTGGCGAGCAGCACCCGCGCGGACACGATATCGTCGCCATCCAGGGCGTGGATCACACGCGTGGCTTCCCTCAGCAGCGATCCGGTCGCGAGCACGGTCCAGGCCAGGAGCGCTTCGACCGCCAACGCGACGCCGGGATGAATCAATCGCGCTGCGCGCAGCGCCGCCACCGCGGCCGCCGCCGTTGCCGCCACCACGACAGCCGTCACCACCGCGCCCTGTATGAGATCGCGAACCGGAGCGTGCCGCCCCGGCGTCGCCACCGTCTCTCCGGCCGCAATCATCCGCCCCATCGCCCGCACCGGATGTGGCAGCCATTCAGGATCGCCGGCGATCAAGTCCATCGCGTAGGCGCAGCCCAGCACGAGGGCGTTCATGTCCGACGCTCCATCCGTGCCAGCGGCCGGCTCGGAAGTCCGATCCAACCCAGGAGCGCGTCGACGTTCAGCGCCGCCTCGACCTGCGCCGCAAAACGGTTCAGGCGATCGTCGCGTTGCGCGGAGACGTCGACCAGGGTTCCGGACGGGGCCAGGCCGATCGCCGCCCGCGCACAACCGATGAAGGCGTGACGAAACGAGTCGGCGTCAAACAGGCCGTGCAGGTACGTGCCGACCACGAATCCGTCGTCGCTGATCGCGCCGTCTGAGACGACGCCGGTGGCGCCGGCGCGACCGAGATCGCAAAAGGGCCTCGCCCCTTCGAGATAGCGCGTCTCACCCATGTGGATCTCATAACCCGCCGCCTGAGCCGGACCGCCTGATTGACCGAACACGCGCAGATCCGACCACGCCGCCGTCGCCGGGATCGTCGTTTTCGTGGCCGCGAGCTCGGTCCGGATCGGAAGCAGCGCCAACCCGTCTGCCGCGCCGCCCGACTCGACACCGCCAGGATCGCGCACGTCCTCTCCGAGCATCTGCAGCCCGCCGCAAATCCCGACCAGCGGCCGCTTCAACTTCGCCCGTTCGCACAGCGCCTCCGCAAAACCCGATGCCCGCAGCCAGCCCAGATCGTCGAGTGTCGCCTTCGTGCCTGGAACGATCAGCACGTCGGCGTCGTCAACGTCCTGCGGCTTCTCGAGAAAGGCAAGCTCCACCGTCGGCTCGTGAGCCAAGGCGGCGAAGTCGGTGAAGTTGGCCATCCGCGGCAGCGCCACGACGCCGACGCGGAGCGGACGGCCGCGATCGGCCGCCGTTGCCGTTCGCAAACTCCGCCACGCCCGCGCCGCGGTTCGGCGGTCCTCGAGCGCGACGCTGTCTTCTTCATCCAATGCCAGGTCGTGCAGGTGCGGGATGACACCCATGCACGGACGCCGCACCCGCCCCTCGATCATGCGAATACCCGGCGTCAGCAGCGACTCGTCGCCGCGAAACTTGTTGATCGCAAAAC
Source organism: Vicinamibacterales bacterium (assembly GCA_036269295.1). GTDB lineage: Bacteria > Acidobacteriota > Vicinamibacteria > Vicinamibacterales > CAVVIG01 > CAVQFC01. Next base: position 8,306 of record DATASG010000091.1, read on the forward strand.
CGCGAATGCGCCGGCGCTCGGACCGATCGAGCAGCACCATCGTGCCGAGGAGCGATGCAAACACACCGCCTCGGTCGATGTCGCCGATCAGGAGGCACGCCGCGTCTGCCGCATCGGCCATCCGCATGTTGACGATGTCATGCGCCTTCAGATTGATTTCGGCGGGAGAGCCCGCACCTTCGATCACCACGATCTCGTGTTCGGCGGCCAGCGTCCGATAGCAATCGACGACCAGGGGAAACAATTCTTCGACCCGCCGCTGGTGGTAGTCGCGAGCGCTGACCTGTCCCCAGACCCGTCCCAGCACCACGACCTGCGCGCCGGTATCGGAGGTCGGCTTGATCAGAATCGGATTCATGTCGACGGTTGCGGTCACCCGGCACGCTTCCGCCTGCAGCGCCTGCGCCCGGCCGATCTCACGCCCGTCGATCGTCGCCGCCGAGTTCAGGGCCATGTTCTGCGCCTTGAACGGCGCCACCCGGTAGCCGCGATTCGACAGGATGCGGCCCAGCGCCGCCACGACCAACGACTTGCCGACGTGCGACGCGGTGCCGAGCACCATCAGCGCGCGCGCAGCCATCAGTGACCTCGACCGGCGGCCTCGGACAGCTCCGCCAGGGCGTGCGCGCGCGCCGCATCGGTGACGCCATAGCGGTCGAAGTGCAGCTTCTCGGCCAGCGGCACGCGATGCTCCCAGCCGCGCGTCGCGAGCTCCGGTTCAGGGTCGAAGGCCGAGACGTAGCCGAGGCACAAGTAGCCGACCACGACCACGTGCGCCGGAATCGCGAGAATGCGGCGGATCGCGTCGAGGTCGAGAATGCTGATCCAGCCCACCCCCACGCCTTCCGCCCGCGCCGCCAGCCAGCAGTTTTGAATCGCGCACACGGTCGAATACATTGCTGTCTCCGGCATCGTCTGCCGGCCGAGGCCGTGGCCGCGCACGATCGTGGGATCGCAGGTCACACAGACGTTGACCGCCGACTCGACGATCGCTTCGAGCTTCAACCGATCGTAGAGATCCCGCCGTTCGCCGACGTAGGCGTCGGCGGCGCGGCGGTTGGCGGCGTCGAACGCCTCGCGCACACCGCCACGCACGCCCGCGTCAGCGATGACGATGAACTCCCACGGCTGCATCAGGCCGACCGACGGCGCATGATGCGCCGCGTCCAGGATCCGCGACAACACCTCGTCCGGGAGCGGCTCCGGCACGAACCGGGTCCGGATGTCACGACGCTCGTAGATCGCGCGGTAGACGCCGTGTCGCTGCTCGTCGCTGAAGCGGTGAGCGGCGGGCGTCACCATGCGCGCGACCATTTCGCGCCCGGTTTCGTGTCGTCGCGAAGCCGCGCGCTCACGCCCGCCTGCTTCTCGACCAGCCGGCCGAGAAGCCAGAGCAGGTCAGACAGGCGATTCAGGTAGGCGAGAACCTGCGCATTCACCGGCTCGCCCGATTCGATCAGCCGGACCACCTGGCGTTCGGCCCGACGGCAGACCGTCCGCGCCACATCGAAGGCCGCCGACGCCGGGTGCTCGCCCGGCAGCGACCAGTCGGCGAGGATGCCGTCGGTGGCCTCTATGCGATGGACGTGCGCCGTCAACGCCTCCACCATCTCGACGGTGATCGGCGGCTCCGGCTTGCGTCCGTTCGGAGCCGTCGCCAGCGCCGATCCCACTTTGAACAGTTCCCGTTGAAGGGTTTTGACGAGATCCTTCACTTCGGGATCGTCGTTCATGACCCGCGCCAGTCCCATGAACGTGTTGAGCTCGTCCACAGTGCCGTACGCCTCGACGCGCAGGTGCGCTTTCGACACCCGCACCCCGCCCGCGAGGCTGGTCTCGCCCCCGTCTCCACGCGTCGTCGCAATACTCATCGTCTCTCCTCGATTCCGATGCTCGCCCCGCGCGCCGGGCGGCGGACGGGCAACACGATCGGCACCTCGCGTGAGGGCGTGGTGACGAATTCCAGGGTTCCGCCGTACGCCGCCTCGAGGACCTCCGCGCGCATGACCCGCGACGGCGGCCCGTCGGCCGCCACACCATGGCCGGCCAGCACGATCAGGCGGTCGAAGTACTGCGCCGCAAGATTCAGGTCGTGCATCGTCGCCACAATCGACAGACGGCGTTGGCGGCTCAGCGCCGCGATCAAATCCAGCACCTCACCCTGCCGCGTGAGATCCAGGTGCTGCGTCGGCTCGTCGAGCAACAGGATCGCGGGCTCCTGCGCCAACGCCATCGCGATCACCACGCGTTGGCGCTCGCCGCCGCTCAACTCGTCCAGCGACCGATCGCTGAACGCCGTCGTGCCGGTCGCGGCCAGCGCCTCGTCGACCGCGTGCCGGTCTGCCGTCGCCAATCCGCCGAACCACGACAAGTACGCGGTCCGGCCGCATTCCACCAGATCGCGCACCGCCAGCGTGAAGGGCATCGCCAATTCCTGGGGGACGACGCCGACGTGGGCCGCCAGCGCCGCACGTGAAAACGTCCGCACATTCTCCGTGCCGAGCCGCACCGTCCCGGCGCGCGGCTGCAGCAGGTTCGCCATCAGCTTCAACAGCGTCGTCTTGCCGGCGCCATTCGCGCCCACGATCGCCACCCGCTCGCCGGGCGTTATCCGGACCGACACGTCCTCGAGCACCGGCCGTTGGTCGTAGCCGAAGGTCACATGATCCACCGACAGCGTCAGACGCTCAGTTCCGGTAGGCATGACGGCTCCGCCGCAGCAGGTAGAGAAACAATGGGCCTCCGGCGAAGGCGGTGACGATGCCCAGCGGGATCTCGGTCGGAGGTGCGGCGGTTCGCGCCAGTAGGTCGGCGAGCACCAGAAACGTGGCGCCGCCCAGCATCGCGGTCGGAATGAGCCGCGTGTGGCTCGGCCCACCCAGCAGCCTGGCGATGTGGGGCACGATCAGGCCCACGAATCCCACCAGGCCAGCCGCCGACACGGCGGCAGCCGTCAAGAGCGAGCCGACGACGATCACCGCGGTCTTGAGTCGTTCAACATCCAGCCCTGCCGACGCCGCCGGCTCCTCGCCGAGAGAGAGGGTGTTGAGCCGGCGTCCCCACGCCCATGCTATCGAGCAACCTCCGGCGATCAATACGCCGAGCGCTGCGACTTGCGCCCACTGAATCGTGGTCACACCACCGAGGAGCCAGACATAGACGAGCCGCGTGTCGCGGCCGTATCGATCGCTGAGCAAGAGCAGCAGCGACATCGCGTAGCCGAGTGTGACGCTCACAATCACGCCTGCCAGCAACAGCGTTGCAATCGGCGTTCGGCCGCCGACCCGCGCCAGACCGTAAACCAGCAACGTGGTCGCGACCGCGCCGGCAAAGGCGAGCATGGGCACGGCGCTGACCATGGTGTTGCCGAAGCGCGCCGCGACCGTCATCCCGAGCGCGGCGCCCAAGGCGGCCCCGCCCGAGGTCCCGATCGCATACGGGTCGGCGAGCGGATTGCGAAGCAGCGCCTGAAACAGCACGCCCGCCGTCGACAACGCGGCTCCGACCAACGCCGCGGTCAGGACGCGAGGCAGCCGCACCTCGAACACGATGGTCTCATCGGTGGCCGACCACCCGCGTGGGCCGTGCGCGAGGCCCGCTCGCGCCAGCACCATCGACACGATCGACGCCGGCGGAATACGGACAGCGCCCGCCGACGCGGCGACGATGATCGCCACCACGAGTGCGGCGCTGAGCAGCAACCGCGACGTCATGGGCGTTTCGCCGAGTCGCCGCCCAGCGTTACCGACAGTCCTGCCCGGACGGAGCGCGGCAGCGCCGGGTACCCCAACGCCGCCTCGTAACGCTCGTTTCCCACGTTCTCGACGCTGACGTAGACACGAAGGCGCGGGTGAAGAAAGTAGGCGCCGCTTGCGTCGACCTTCTGATAACCGGATCCCAGGTTGTGATTCGGAAGCAGCAGCGAGTTGCCGAACGCCGTATCGGTCAGGAATGTGCTCGCGTCCTGTCTGCCGACGAAATAGCCGGCCAGCGACAGTTGCGTCTTCGCCTTCGCGTAGGTCGCCAGGAGACTCCCCGAATGGGGCGCCCGGCGGAACGGTTGCCCCCCGACCAGCGGCGCAAACGCGCCAATCGGGATGCCTGGGTAGGCTGGATTGATCGCCGGTCGAAGCGCGCTGCTCGCGAACGACTGGGTGACCACCGCATCGAGGTAGGTGTAGGCGGCGATCAGCGTCAGCGTCCGGACCGGTCTCACTTCGATCGATGTTTCCAGCCCGCGGGCGCGGAACGACGACGAGTTGACGCTGGCACCCAATGGAGCCAGGGCGGCGACCGCCGCCGGCACGCCGACCTGCGGCAATGCGGTCTTGCTCACCGATTCAATCAGATCGTCGAAGTGATTGACGAACACCGACGCGCGCACACGTCCGCGGCCGGACCACAGTCCTTGCTCCACGCCGGCATCGACGCTACGGCTGCGCTCCGGTCCGATCGGCGAGACACCGAACGTCGAAATCAGCGCCGCGCCCTGGGGCAACGCCCCCAGCAGGTTGTAGAGCGATCGCTGCTCGTTGGCGATGCTCGGCTCCTTGATCCCTTTGCCGAAATTGAACGTGAGCTTGGTGTCGCCGAGCCCCGGAGCCGTGCTCGAAGGCTTTCGCGCGTAGGAGGCCACAGAGATGCGCGGCGTGACCGCCACGCCGAAGACGGCGTTGCGCTCGACCCCGAGACCGCCGCTCACGTACGTGCGATCGAACAGACTGGCACGCACTTCGACGAACGAGCTGACATTCGTTCGATCAGTCGTCGTCCGAGTCCCGGAATCCGTGAATCCTGTTTCCTTCTCGAGGCGCACGCCGGCCGACGCATCCAGGCTGGCCGAGAGCCGATAGTCCGTCTGACCGTATGCGGACCGCCGTGACGTGCTGGTGTCAAACGGCTGCGGGTAGGGTGGCGGACTGCCAAAGTCGAGAATGGCTTGACCCGTCGCCACCGTCCCGTTGCCGCCCACGATCGTGACCGGGTTCCCGACGTAGTTCCCCCCAAGGGGCTGTCCGGTGGGTGAAGGATTCACGAAGTGATAGTTCAGGTCGCTCGACACCAGCCGAAACGTGTTGCGCCACCGATCCGTGGTCTGCGACTGTGCGACCAGGCCCACATAGGTGTCTCGATTGGTCTGCGATGAATCGTCGGCGATACCGTAATAGTCGTACGCGCCCGGCACGCCCTGGCTCGTCCTCGTCGTTCGCACCGTCGCGCTGATCGCGGTCGAACTGCTCGCGGCCCACCCGAAGCGGCCGGCGAACGTGTTGTTGTGGTACGCATCGTTGGGCACGTCATTCTTCGTGTCGAAGTGCGCGAACTCGGAAAAGTAGTCGAAGCGCCCGACGGCGCCACCGAGCGAAGCGGTTTGTCGAGAGGTCCCGAAATTACCGCCGTCGACTGAAAGACCCAGCTCGGGGGTCCGCGTCGTGCCTCGACGCGTCGTGATGCTGATGACCGAAGACAGCGCATCGGTGCCGTACAGCACGCTGTTGGGATCCCGCAGGATCTCGACGCGGTCCACACCGGTCGTCGGTAGCGTGGCGAAGTCGAAGGCGCCCCCGATGTCGTCTACTGGTACACCATCGATGAGCACTTTGTTGAAGTTCGCGTTCCCGCCACGCACGAAGACGGAGGTGGTGCCGCCGCGCTGCCCGGTTTGAACCACCTGAAGCCCGGGCACGAGACGAACCGCTTCCAGCACGTCCACCTTGGCCAGCGACTCGAATGTGTCGTGGTCGATCACCGTCACCGCCGCGCCAAGCTGCGATTGCGGCAGTGCGCTGGCCGACGCGGTAACCACGACCTCCTGTTGGAGTGGACCGATCGGCAGCGTCACGTCGACCGTCGCCTGAGCACCGGCCGCAACGAACGCCGCCCCTATTGTCCGGCTGTCGAACCCTGCTGCCGTCACGCGAAGCTGGTAACGGCCGGGCGGCACCTCCGCGAACCGGAAACCGCCGCGCTCGTCCGTCGTCGAGCCGGTGACATCGACGCCGTCGTGCACGAGGACCACCGAGGCGCCGGCAATCGCGGCGCCGAGCGGATCGACGACCGAGCCGGCGATGACGCCGCCGTCGGCAACGGCAGACGCCGGCATCGCGCTGCCGACGATGAGAACGAAAAGCGCGCCCGCAATATGGCGCCGGAAACCGGACCAACGCATCAAATGACTCCTCGACTCATGGCTTGTGAAACGCTTCGGGGTGCAGCGCTCGAGCGAGCGCTTCAAGGGCATCAAAGACGACCGGGCTCGAATGTTCGAGCCGGGCGTCGATCTCGACGAACCGATGGGCGATCGCCGCCGGCACTCGGTTCCAGCCGGGCCGCCTGGCCAGTTCGTCGAGCGAGAGCGTCGGATGCCCATTGGCAATCAGCACGATGGTGTCGGGCGCAAGCCGGACGACTTCCTCGAGGCTCACTCGAGGCCACGGTTGCGGCAGATTGCTGGTCACGCACTCGGCGCCGGCGGCCTCGATCGCTTCGGTGATGAACGCGTGATGGCCGACGGTCACGACCGGGTCGGGCCAGATCAGGACGAAAACCCTCGGCCTCGTCAGTCCGGCGACTCGACTGGCGAGCTCTTGACGCCGGACGCGTAGTCGGTCAACGGCCGTTCGCGCGTCGCTGAGGCGATTCAGCGCCAGACCGATTTGCTCGACCGCTTGCAGAATGCCGTCAAGACCTTCAGGACGGATGACGAACACAGGAATGCCCAGACGCTGCAGGCCATCGATGGTCGTTTGCCGATTGGATTCCAGAGTGGCGAGCACGAGATCCGGACGGAGGGCGACGATGCGCTCGACTGAAGGGTCCACCATGCCGCCGACACTCGGCTTCGCGCGCGCCTCCGCAGGATAGTCGGTGTGATCGGTGACGCCGGCAATCGCATCGCCCGCACCGATGCCGTACACGATCTCGGCCAGGCTCGGGGTCAGGGTGACGATCCGTCGAGGCGTGTCGGGTACTTCCAGGTGCCGGCCGACGCCATCGGTCACGCCGCGAACAGCCGCGTCAGCGCCGGAAGCGGCGGCGACGAGACACATCGCCGCGGCAAAGGCCGGTGCCGACGCTCGCCTCATCGCCGCACGTCCGGATCCATCGCCATCGACGCATCAACCATCGTCTGCGCGCCAACGAATTGGTCGCCCAGGAACGTCAAGGCGACGACGCCCGCGTTGGCAGGCAGATGGTCGGGAAACCGCGTGATCTCGGCACCCGTCGCCGAGCAGCACATCAAGGCTAGAGCAATCCCGTGTCCGACCATCAGCACGTCTTCCCCCGCGTGCCGCCCCAGCAGATCGGCCAGGGCCTCGGCGACGCGGTCTTGCACCTCCGACAAACGCTCACCGCCGCTGACATCGAATGCTGCCGCCGTCAGTTGTTCATGCCGGACCAGGGCAGGAAACCGCTGGCCAATGTCCGGCAGTGTCTGGCCGGCCCACGACCCGTGATCGACCTCGCGTAGACGAGGATCGATGCTCAGCGGGCACAGGCACGCAGCCGCGAGAATCGCGGCCGTCGCCGACGCTCGCACGAGTGGGCTGCTGATGACGCAGGCGATCGGAATCGCCACGAATCGGCCTGCGAGGCGATGCGCCTGAGCGGTGCCCGCCTCGTTGAGCGGCACGTCGAACGCTCCCTGAAGGCGCTGCTCGCAATTCCAGTCCGTTTCGCCGTGCCGGACGAGGTACACGTGCGTGGTCTCGCGTCGCGGCATCAGATCTCGCCTTTGATCGCGACCGGAAGACCGGCGACCAGGAGCACGACGCGGCTCGCGACACGCGCCACCTGCTGGTTCACCTCGCCCAGAAGGTCGCGATAGAGGCGCCCGCTCTTGAACGCGGGCACAACGCCGCTGCCGACCTCGTTCGAGACCAGGAATACCGACGCGCGTGTCGTCGCAATCGCGTCGATCACCGAGGCAAGATGTTTGCGCCGCGCCGGAGCAATGCCGCGCGCCGACAACAGGCCACCGCAATACGTCGTGAGGCAGTCGACCAGGAGCAGATCGGCGGACGCGCCTTCTCGAAGGATCACCTGGTCGAGATTCCTCTGAGCCTCGACCGTCTTCCAGTCGCGCGGTCGTTCGCGCCGATGCGCGGCGATCTTTCGGCGCATCTCGGCATCGGATCGCCGCCCCGTGGCGACGAACGTGACGCGGGCGAAACGCGAGGCTTGAGCTTGCGCATAGCGGCTCTTGCCGCTGCGCACGCCGCCCAATACGAGCATCACCGTCCTGGCTTGGTCCATGGCGAGGGCGACCGGCGGCATCACGGCCGTCCCGCCGTCTCAATGGCGAGGCAGACCACGGCCACCGGACCTGCGGATTCAGGCCAGGTTGCTGATCGATTCGGGATCACGCCGCCAAGGACGTGTGATCACCGTGCGTGTAATGATGGAATGAACGACGGAAACCGGCGACATCTTGACGCCCATCGACTCTCCCTTCGAAGTCGACTGAACCAATTGCAGCGTCTGGTCGGTCTCCTGACTCGTGCGTTAACAGGTCCGAGCTGCCTTCCCGGATTGCTCCAGTGGCGAACTGCCCGAACCCTCGGCACTCACAGTGGCGGGGCCGTGCCGGAATCTCACCGGCTTCCCAAAACACCAGACCCGTGATCTATATGCTAGCGAGCGTTGTATCGTCAAGGACGCCCGATCACCACAATCGAAAACGAACCCGGTACCGCCGCGCCAGGAGTCCCGCGGCCGCCGCCCGGCGGAGGCGGCGACGCCGGGCCGCGCTCGACGCTCATCGTCAGGATGTGGTTCGTCTTGCTGTCGAACGTCACCGTGCGCGCGCCATTCATCGTCTGCAGATCCTGTTCGACTTCGAAGCTCGTCGGGCTCTTCTCCTTCACGACCGTCAGCGTACCGTTGCCATGAGTGCTGAAGGCTTCCATGGTCGTCGGGTTGAAGACCGCGCCATCGGAACCGCCGGCGAGCGGCAGCGTCGTCAGAACCTTGCCATCCACGGCGCTCAGAATCACCATCGTCGGCTTCGGCGGCTGCACCGGCGGGTTGCCCGAGATCGCGCACGCCGCAAACAGGACGTGATTCTTGGCATCCAGGGCGAGCCCATTGCACCCGCCAATGTCACCGAACGGATAGTGCCCCGTCGCCTTCATGGTCTTGACGTCGACAACGGTGACGCTGCCTTGCGCGTCCTGCATCACCGCCCAGAGTGTGCCCTTGCCGTCAGCCACCGCCTGTTCCGGCACTCCACCCAGATCGATCGTGCCGACCACCGAACCATCCTTCGAGTCGATCACGACCGCGTTCTTCGTCGGGTGACTGAAAACATAGACCCGGTCGTTGAAGTCGTCGAACAAGATGCCGTCCGGCCGTGCCGTGCCGACATCGATTTTCTTGATCACTTTCAGCGTCTTGGTGTCGAACATCGAGACCGGATTGCTGCTGGAGAAACCGTGGCCTGATTTGGCATCGACGGCCACTCCGTTCCCTCCAGTGTCGGGAATCTCTCCGACCGGCGCGAGCGTGTCGAGGTCGAAGATCGTGATCCGCCCCGGTACTGCGGCGACCGCCGGCGTGGTGTCGGTCGCTGGTACCGCTCGCGTGCCGCCGCGCGGAATATAGAGTCGCCGTCCGACGACGTCGGCATAGATGTAGTCGAAGCCACCTTCGCCGCCGACCCGCGCGGTTTTCAGTACCTTGTACGGGCCCGTCGGTTGGGCCGACGCGATCGGCGTGATCATCGTGATTATCGCCGTCATCATCAAAGACAGTCGTCGCATGAGATTTCTCCTCGACAGAGTATAGGCGAGTCGCGTCCTCCTCGCGCGGCGAGCGCCGGACCTTCTCCTATGGCGTGATCGTGACCTTGGTGACGTTCCACAGGATGGCGGAACCCAGATACACGACATCGGGTTCCTTGCAGCCGATCTCGTGGATCAAGCGGCCGGCATCGTCCTCACCGCGGCCGAGGCTGGTCTGCGCCCAGCCCACGACCTTGCCGGTGCTCAGGTCGATCTTGTAGAGCCGGCCGGACGTGCCATCGGAGCTGTAGATGTATTGCTTGCCGTCCGCAGCGGCGCGCGGAACGCACAGACCCCAGGGCGCGCCCATGCCGGTGATCGACTTGATGAAGTTCAGATTGTCGTCGTAGACCTGGATGCGGTGATTGTTGCGATCGGCGGCGTAGACGTTGTCATTCGCATCCACCGCGACGCTGTGAATGATGTTGAACTGGTTCGGACCGGTGCCCCACGTGCCGACCCACTTCAGCCAATGGCCACCTGGGGCGATCTTCACCAGGCGCGAATTGCCGTACCCATCGGTGGCGAACACGTTGTCGTGGGAATCCCAGGCGACATCGGTGGGACGATTGAAGGTGCCAACGCCGCCGTCCGGATGCAGCAGGTGCTGCATGTCCGCCGGCCGTTCGAGCCGCCGCTCCTCGCTCTCGAAACCCCGGCCCCGCTTCTCCAGCATCGACTCGAGGTAGTCGATGGCCTCGGGCGTCCGGCCGAACTGTTCGAGCGGCACCGCCTGCGGACTGTACTTGACGATCATCCCCGAGCCTTCGTCAACCTGCCAGACGTTGTCGTGCTTGTCGACGCGGACCGAGTGGGCAAAGGAAGCCGCGTAGTTGTGGGGCCCCCATTCCTTCACGAACGTGCCGGCCTGGTCGAATTCCCACAGCATGGCGGCCGTGCCGCCGCGGGCAATCCCCTGTGGGTTGGTGCGTGAATAGACGAAGATGTGGTTTCGGGAGTTGACGTCGACGCCGACCGTCTCCCCCATCGTGTAGCCCGGCACCAGCAACTGAAGAACGTCTTCCTTGTAGTTGAGCTTTGGTGTCTTGGCGTCGATGGCATCCTGCTCGGCCTGCTGTTCCCTGGTGGAAATCTGCGCGCCAACGGTCGCATGGGTGCTGCCGGCGAGAAGCGCGGCGACGAGGACACTGCACGTGCGTTTCATGTGCGTACTCTCCTTCGTGGCTTCGACCACGCGAATGCTATATCCAGTCGCGAGGCCGGCGTGAGTGCGTCGAGGGTCAAAAACGTGTCGCTCTCGGCATTTCGGCGCCGATTCGCTGGGGAACCGAGGAGGGATCGCAGGCGGTCGTGAGTCGGCCGCCTTGCGGCGACCGACCTGCGGCAAGCTTGGGAAGGTGGCGCTTTAGCGGCGGCCGCCCTTTTTCTTGCCTTTCTTGGCGCCGCTCTTCTTGGCGGTCTTCTTCGCTGAGCCCTTCTTGGCGGCCTTCTTCGCCGCGCTCTTCTTGGCGGCCTTCTTCGGCGCGCTCTTCTTGGCGGCCTTCGCCGCCTTCTTCGCGGGCTTGCCCGCTTTCTTCACGGCCTTCTTGCCCGCGGCTGCCTTGCGCGCGGCCGCAGCCTTCGCGCCGCCCGATGCCATGGCGCGCGCGCCGCCTGACGCGCGGCCAACCGGCTCGCCCTCCGGCGCTTCGAGCTCGACGTCGCCGTCGTGGCCGCCCAGAGCATCGCCCTCGGACATCGACGATTCGCCGGCCAGTTCATCGTCGGGGATTCCCATTCCGCTGTCGAAATCGTCCTGCATAATGCGCCTTTCAATCGTGGAAAGTATCGTTCGGGCGCCTAGTCTGATTTATGCGGAGAGGCTCCGTCAAGGTGCACCTCGCACCGTGAGGGTCAGGGGTCATCGGTATAACGCCGCGGCGTTGTCGTGCAGGTAACCGCGAGCGATCGCCATCGCCTGTGGCTCGGTGATCTCGTGCGCCGCGACCATTTCGGCGAGGGCGGCTGAGGCGGCGGTACGCGCGTTGTGCACGCCGAACCAATAGAGCTCCTCGGCGCCGAGGTGCTCGTCGATCGGAAACGCGTCGGAGCCGAAGGTCACTTTGCCTGGGTTGATCTCGAGCCAGCGCTTGAGCACGTCCTTGAACTGGTTCGGGTACATCAGGAAGCTGCCGGTCGCCGACGTGTCGAGCCAGACGTTCTTCATCATCGACATCAGAATCGCCTGCTGATCGAACGGGTAGCCGCCGTGGATCAACACGAAGGTCGTCGCCAGGTAGCGCGGATCCCGCAGCACGGTTTCGAGATTGAGGACGCTGGCCCCCGCGATGCTGAAGTAGTCGCCGGCGCCGGCGGCGCTGTGGATGTGCACCGGCAGGTGCAGCCGCCCGCACTCGGTCAGCACATAACGAAACACGAAGTCCTGGAACGTCTTGTACTCCGTTGCGCTCGGCACGCCGCCCAGCCGGTAGCGCAAATAGATCGGGTCGACGGTCTCGGCCGCCGGATCGTCGAACACGAACGATCGGAAATACGCGATCTCGAACTTCGCCGCGATCGCGCCTCGACGCTGGTGGTCCTCGAGCACGCGCGTGACCAAGCCCAGGTAGCCCGCCAGGTCGGCCGGCGGAACGGCCAGGCCCGCCTGCTGACGAAAGCGCTGCTGCAGCCTGGTCTGATTCGGCATGAAGGCCGCCTGGTCGGTGTTCCGCGCGGCGAGGCCGCTGGTGTCGAACGGAAACAGCACCGGGTCGACGTAGAAGACCCATTTGAAGCGCGCCGGATCGAGATCGGCGGACATCGTGATCCGGTTCGCGATCGACGTTTCGATGCCGAGCGCGTCGAGGATGGCGTTGAAGTACTTCGGACCGGGATTCCGCTTCTTGAGCTGCGCCTTGCTGGTCAGGCCGAACAACGCCTTGTCGGCCGCTGCCCAGTCCGGGTTACCGGGCGTGAGCCGCATCGGCAGCGCGCCGTCGGGCACGGGAGCTGGATCGACTTCCTGATCCTGGGCGAAGCCGGGATGCGCGTGGTGATCGAAGATCTTGATGCGGGCGATCTGCGCCAGCAGGCGTTGATAGATCGCCGCCGCTTCGGGCGCCACCAGCGGCCGCGACTGCGCCGCCGTCCGAGAGGCGGCCAGGCCGAGCGCACCGAGGACTGCCAGCGCAGCGGCCGCTCGCGTCATTTGGATCCCGCGTGCGGCGCCGGCAACGGTTTGCGCGAGATCCAGGTTTGAGCCATCGATCTGCCCCTCCTGCTTCTTCAGTTCTTCGTCGGTGAGCCGCCTCGCCTCAGGCTGGAAGCCGATCGCCGCCGGCTCGGGTCTGCCGTTCATGACGATCGCCCCGCCGAGCTTGCCACACGACCGCGAACTTCTTCATCGGCAGGATTCTACGTGGGTGGCCGTTCGGCGCGCCAGCGTTGGTCGATCAGCACGAATCGCGTCTCGAGCAGCGGCTGATCGCCGCCGGGATCCGGATGCAGCGGGTCGCCGGGCAGCAGCAGCATGCGACGACCGTCCTGTTCGATCGCTTTCGGCATGCGGCGGACCACGGTGCGGCGCCGCGCCCAGGCGAGCGCCTCGTCTACCGACTCGAACGGCTCGAGCTCGCGCAGCGTGCTCCAGGTCGGCGGCGGCAGCACAATCTCGTTTTTGATCGACTGCGCGATCGCATCCGCCGGCCGCACCCACAGGCTGTGTGTGGTCTCGGTGTCGTCGTGCGCCGGCGCCTGATGCGGCGGCACGCGGCTCATGAAAAAGCGCGTGTCGAACTGCCGGGTGTCAACCGGCGGCGTTACCCAATGCGCGAACGCCACCAGCGCATCCAGCGCCAGGCGCGCCCGCTCACGCTCGATCACCGCACGCAGCGTCGTCCTTCCTTCGTGCACCCGCACGCGATCCAGCTTCAGCCGTGCGTGATCCGCAGCCTCGGCCAGCGAGACGAAGCTGCCGCCCGGATCTCTCGCCAGCAGGACGCCGGCTTCCTCGAACAGCTCGCGCGCCGCCGCGACGTGATAGGCCAGCGCCTCGGCTGGCTGCAGACCGTCGAGCTGACGCGTCGCGTGAGCGACGCCGTCGCACCAACTGTCGCCGGCGTCGCCGTCCGCGGCGTCGACGCGACCGCCGGGAAACACGTGGGCGCCGCCCATGAACGGGGTGCCTTCATGGCGCCGTACCATGAAGACCTCCGGACCCGCCGGGCCGTCCCGCAACACCACGACCGTAGCGGCGGGCCGCGCGTTTGCCGTGATCACAGCGGACATTCTAGTGACCCTGCCACTAGAGCCACAACGATCGGCCGGTGATCTCTCGGTGATTCAGTCCGGCCGCCCGATCGAGCTTGGCGACAATCGGCGGTAGCTCGGGCCGCAGCCGCCACTCGTCAGCGCGGCCGCCGGCGGCCTCGACGGTGTCCCGCCAGCGATTCCACCAACGCGCCACGAACCCGGCGAGCGGCTCCACGATCAGGACCCGATCCCCCTGGCGAGCGCGTTCGACCAATCGCGTCAACAGCATGTCTCGTTCCGAATCTCCGAGCTCGTTCATCGTAAACGCGGCGAGAATCGAGGCTGGTCCTTTCGGCAGGGCGGCATTTGCGATGTCGCCCTGGCGAACCGTCGCCGGAATCCTGAAGGCGCGGTAGGTGGCGGCCGCTTCGCCGATGGCCCACGGATGACGATCGATGCCAATGAGGCGCGGTGCCGTCGGACACGCATTCGCCCACGCTGCGCCAGATGCCCCGGTGCCGCAGCCGAGATCGAGCAGCGTCCGGACTCCAGCGGTCGCCTCGGGAAGCCGTTCGACGATATGCGTCAGGAGGAGATGGTGGAGCGGGCCGTAGAACAGCGCGAAGGCTGCGCGCTTGCCGTTGCCTGACAGCGCCGCGCCTTCAGCGAGCTTCTGCCGCCGCTCGACGTAGGTCGACGACAGCGCCCGCAGCGCACGGGAAACTTCGGGAAACGTCAGCTCCGCGAGGTGCTTCGCCTCGAGTGTAGCGATCCAACGGGCGAGGCGGTCGTCGGCTGGGCTCACGGGTATGAGGCGGGGCCAGAGCCCCGCCTCATGGCGATCCTACATGCAGGACTTGGAAAGCATCTTGACCGATTTCACACCGAGATAGTTCATGTCAGGACCATCCCCTCTCAGCTCGGTCTTGACCTTGGTCTTGTCGCTGCCGCTCGTGCCGGTCGACTCGATCGTCACCTTGCCGTCGCTACGGTCAGCGGCCTTTCCCTTTATCTCCATCCGGTGACCGATGTGCTTCGAGAGGTCGTCGTCGGTCACCAGCGCGTACTTCTGTTCGCCTCTGACCGTCGTCAGCATGTAGCCGCCGCTGGGGTTCGCCGCCAGGCAGCCGCTGATCGTGATGCTCTTCCCATCCTTGACGTCGATCTTCGTCTTCGTCTTCGTCTCGGTGGTTCCGCTTTGCGCACCCAGCCCGACCGCACATATCGCCGCCAGACCTAACGCCGTACAGACGAGTTTCATGGAGACCTCCAGTGAAACCCGCTGCCAGGACCATGCCGCGTCGCCCAGGGCGAGCCTCTCGGGTATCAACCTTGCTTCCCTGCTGAGCCATGTTCCCTCTACTTGGAGGATTTCTCATGAAATTGGTACGGACGCTTCTCGCCTTTCCGCTCGTCGTCTTGATGGTGTCATCGTCTTCGGCTTTCGCCGGCCAGCAGCATCTCGTCAACCCCAGCCAGTTGGCGGCCACGGTCGCCGATGACGCAGCGAAACAGGACACGAATCGCGCGACTGTCCGCCAGGCGCTCGAGCGGCCGGAAGTGCAGGCGGTGGCGTCCAAGCTCGGCCTTGATCTGTCAAAGGCCGCCGCAGCGGTCGAGACGCTGTCCGGCGCCGATCTCGATAGGGCCGCTAACGCCGCACAGCAAGTGAACCAACAGCTGGTTGGCGGTGCGTCGACGGTCGTGATCTCGACCACGACGATCATCATCATCCTGCTGCTGGTCATCATCCTGATCATCGCGGTCAAATGATGTGTTGATCGCGGCGCTCTCGCTCGCCGCCGCCCTGGCGATCGATGTTCCCTACCTGCCGCAAACCGACGCCTTGTGCGGCGGCGCCGC
>DATASG010000092.1:0-5611 GCA_036269295.1 Vicinamibacterales bacterium
TCCATCGGCACAATCCGGGCGTCGTGGATCATCTCGGAGACGATCGCGACGTAGTCGCGCGTCTGGATGATCTGCACGTTGTTGTTGTAGACCCCCGGGAGCATCGGCGGACCGGCCACGGCCCAGTTCAGGCAGCGTTCGTTCAGGGCCCGGTCTTCCGGACCGTCTGCCGGCCCCCGCGCGCGCCGTGCCTGGGTTCGAGCGGCGGCGCGCTGCTGCGCCTCGCTCGTCAGTGCCGGAATCCTGCCGTCGGCGGGATCGACGATCAGTGAGGTGCGGCCGTTGATGAGAAACCGCGTGCCCGGGTCCCACCAGTCGGGGCCGGCGGTGTTGTTGGCGGCGGTCTGTCGCTCGATCGTGAGCCGCTCGTATTCGGCCGCCTCTCCCGGCGTGAGCGAGGCCTTGGCGGCGAGATCGCGCGGCCGCTCGAGCGGCGTCATCGTCGCGTAGTTCCACAGGCCGTCGAGATCGCCGGGGACAAAGCGCTGCGCGTGGATCCCCAGGCTCATGGCCGCGATCACCATCGCGATCAAGGTGCACGACGTCGATGCGCGGCGGCCCATTGGACGACCTCCCGGTGCTATTATCCGCCGGATGACGCAGGGCGTGGGGTCGCGGGCGTCAACGAACTGCTCCTGGATCGCGCTGATCTGTGTCGCCGCGATCACAGCCGCCGTCGCCGGCGGACAGGATCCGGCGCCGGCCGCCGCCGGCGCGGCCGTGTTTCAGCGCCGCTGCGCCTCGTGCCACAACGTCGAAGGCCGGGCGCCGTCGCTGTCGACCGGCGTCTTTGCGCACGGCGGCGACGATGCGCAGCTCGCGCAGACGATTCGGGTCGGCGTGCCGGGAACGCAGATGCCGGCGTTCCCGGATCTGTCGGCTGACGCCGTCGCGCAGGTTGTGGCTTACATCCGCAGCCTCGCGTCGCCGCCGGTTGGCGACCGCCGCGCCGGCGGCTTGCCGGACGCCGCCGCGCGTGCGCCCGCGCCGGCGGCTGCCGTGACCGGCGGCGCCAACCTGACCTACGAGCGCATTCGCGACGCCGCCGGCGAGCCGCACAACTGGCTCACGTATTGGGGAGACTATCGGGGCACACACTACTCCGGTTTGTCGCAGATCACGACCGCCAACGTCGGCCAGATTCGCGCCGCGTGGGCGCGGCAGTTGCCGGGCGGATCGGTGCTGGAAGCGACACCGCTGGTCGTCGACGGCATCATCTACACGAGCGGTCCCCCTGGGATCGTGGTCGCGCTCGACGCCGCGACCGGGCGCCAGATATGGCGCTACCAGCGGCCGCAGAAGCTTCGCAACCCGAACGAAATCAACCCGTTCAACCGCGGCGTCGCGATCCTTGGGAACCGCGTCTTCGTCGGCACGCTCGACGCGGCGCTCCTCGCGCTGGACTCCCGCACCGGCGCGCTGCTGTGGGAAATTCAGATGGCGGATCCGATGCAGGGATTCAGCATCACTAGCCCGCCGCTGCCGCTCGAGGACAAGATCGTTGCCGGCATCGCCGGCGGCGAGTTTGGAATCCGCGGCTTCATCGACGCCTACGATCCGGCGACCGGCGCGCGGCTCTGGCGTTTCTCGACGATTCCCGGCCCCGGGGAGTTCGGCCACGACACCTGGGCGGGCGACTCGTGGAGGCTCGGCTGCGGCGCGACGTGGCTGCCCGGCTCCTACGATCCGGAACTGAATCTGTTGTATTGGGCTGTCGGCAATCCGTGTCCGCTCTACAACGGCGCGGTTCGCGCCGGCGACAACCTGTTCACCAGCTCCGTGGTGGCGCTCGATCCGGCGACCGGCCAGCGTCGATGGCACTTCCAGTTCTCGCCCCACGATACGCATGACTGGGACGCGAACCAGGACATGGTGCTGGTCGATCGGAGCTACCACGGCGTCGCGCGGAAGCTGTTGCTGCACGCCGATCGAAATGGGCACTTCTACGTGCTCGATCGCCGCAATGGGGACTTCCTTGCTGCGACGCCGTTCATCGCGCAGACGTGGAACCGCGGCTTCGACGCCAACGGCCGGCCGATCGCCACGACGGGATCGGAGCCGAGCGCCGCCGGGAACCTTGTCGCGCCGTCGATCGGCGGTGGGACGAATTTTCAGGCCCCGTCATACAGCCCGGCGACCGGCTTGATGTATCTCGCCTACCAGGAAGGCAGCCAGCGCTATATCAGCGAGGCCCAGCGATTCGAACCCGGACAGCAGTACCCGGGCGGGCGTGGCGCCGCCTCAGGGCAGGCGCGGACGGCCGGCATCAAGGCGATCGATCCCGAGAGCGGCAAGACCGTCTGGAGCTTCGCTCTGGCGCAAGGGTCGTTGACCGCCGGCGTCCTCGCGACCGCGGGAGGCGTGGTCTTCGCCGCTAGCCGCGAGGGTTTCCTCTTTGCGCTGGACGCGCGGACGGGCGCCTCGCTGTGGCGGTTTCAGACCGGCGCCGCGATCGACGCCTCGCCGATCAGCTACGCCGTCGCCGGGAGGCAGTTCGTCGCGGTTGCGGCAGGCAACGTCATCTTCAGCTTCGCGTTGCCGGAATGAAGCGCCTCCTCTTTGCCGTCGTCGCGGCGGTTGTGCTCCAGGCGGCGCCGGCGGCGGCGCAGTACTCGATGCGGCGAACTCCCGAGCTGGTGCAGCTCGAGGACGCGGCGCACGGAATCGTGGTCGCGATTGCGCCGTCGGCCGGCAATCTGACCCGCGAGATGACGGTGAAAGGCGACAACATCCTGGGGCCGCTCGGCATCCCGTTTCTCGCGCCCTGGGCGAATCGTCTCGACGAGCAGGCGTTCTACGCCAACGGCAAACGCTACGCGCTGAACATGGAGCTGGGCAACGTGCGAGGCGCGCATCCGATCCACGGGTTCCTGAGCGCAGCCGCATGGGAGGTGGTCGAAGCGAAGGCCGACAGCGGGTCCGCGTGGGTCACCAGCCGCCTCGAGTTCTTCAGGCAGCCCGATTGGATGGCCCAGTTCCCGTTCGCGCACACCATCGACATGACTCATCGCCTGCGCGATGGGGTGCTCGACATCACCGTCCAGCTCCACAACATCAGCGCCGCTCCGATGCCGGTCGCGATCGGGTTCCACCCCTACTTCCGGCTCACCGACGCCCCGCGCGACGCCTGGACCATCGCGCTCGGCGCGCGCACGGAATGGGTCCTCGCCGACGACAAGATTCCGACCGGGGAAACACACCCGATCGAACGGCGGTTCCCCGATCCACGCGCCGCCGCGCTCCGCGATCACGATCTCGATCATGTTTTTGGCGATCTGATCCGCGACGCGTCCGGGCGCGCCGCGATGTCGGTCGCCGGCCGGTCGCAGAAGATCGACGTCACCTTCGGCCCGAACTATCGGGCGGTGGTCGTCTACGCGCCGGCCGGACGCGATTTCATCTGCTTCGAGCCGATGGCCGGCATCACCGACGCGCTGAACCTCGCCCACAGCGGCAAGTACTCGGATCTCCAGTACATTCCGGCTGGCGGCACCTGGAAGGAAAGCTTTTGGATTCGCCCAAGCGGGTTTTAGCGATCCTCGCCGTTGCGCTGACGCTGTTCTCGACTGGCCGCGCCGCCGATCAGGCCGCGACGATCGTCGGCGCCGATCTCGCTGACGGAACCGGCGCCGCGCTCAGGCGCGCCAACGTCCGCTTCGTGAACGATCGCGTCGTCTCCGTAGGCGACGTCAAGCCGCAAGCCGGTGACATCGTCGTCGATGGCCAAGGGCTCGTGGTCTCGCCCGGCTTCATCGACATCTACAATCAATCCGCTTCTGGGCTGGCCACCGATCCTGCGGCCGGCACGCAGGTGTCGCAGGGCATCACCACCGTTGTGCTCGGCCCGGATGGAGACTCTCCGTGGCCGGTCGGCGATTACCTGTCGGAGCGGCGAAGCGCGCCGTCCGCGGTCAACGTCGCGTCGTTCGTCGGCTACGCGACCGTGCGCCGCCAGGTGATGAAGGACGATTTCAAGCGCGCCGCGCGCGCCGACGAGATCGCGCGCATGGCGCTGCTGGTCGATCAGGGCATGCGCGAAGGCGCCGCCGGCCTGTCGAGCCGCCCCGAGCACGAAGTTGGCGGCGACGCCGAGACCGCCGAGCTGATCGACCTGGCGAAGGTCGTTGCGCGCTACCGCGGCGTCTACATGTCGCACATCCGAGACGAGGCCGAGACGAGCGTCGAGGCATTGAAGGAGGCGATTGCGATCGGTGAAGGCGCGCATGTCGCGGTGCAGATTTCTCGCCTCGAGCCCGGCGCCGTCGGCGTGGGGCCCAAGGCCGCCGATGCCATTGCGCTGATCGAGGCGGCGCGTGCCCGCGGTGTCGACGTCACCGCGGATCCGTACCCCGACGTTCGCGATCGGCGGCGGCTGACGCTGCCGGAGGCGATCCGCAAGATGACGAGCGCACCCGCGGCGCGGCTTCGGCTCGAAGATCGCGGCCGCATTCAGCCCGGCGCGATCGCGGACCTGGTGCTGCTCAACCCCAAGGCGATCGCCGCTCGATCGACGTTCACCAACCCGGCGTTGCTGTCGGCCGGGGTCGAGAAGGTTTTTGTCGCCGGCGAGCTCGTATGGGACCGCGGCGCGGCGACCGTCGCGCGTCCCGGGAGAGTGTTGATGCCGGGCCACACGCCGGTTGACAGCGATGCCGGCGGCTACCGGATTGTGCCGGACTGGGGTCGGCTGCCGGCCGGCATGCAGTTCGGCGAAGTGCCCGGGATGACGATCGATGCAGCCGGCCGCGTCTTCGCGTTCACGCGCGCGGAGCCGCCGGTCATCGAGTTCGACCCGTCCGGCAAGGTGCTGAAGACCTGGGGCGAGAAGATGTTCGTCTGGCCGCACGGGATCCGCGTCGACCGCTACGGCTTTCTCTGGATCACCGACGGCCGTGCGCGCAACGGGATCGGCCAGCAGGTGTTCAAGTTCACTCGCGACGGTCAGCTGGTGATGACGCTCGGCAGGAAAGGCGTGTCCGGCGACGGCCCCGATACGTTCAACAGCCCGACCGACGTCGCCGTTGCGCCCAACGGCGACATCTTCGTCTCCGACGGCCACGTCAACTCGCGCATCGTCAAGTTTTCGAAAGACGGAACCTTCATCAAGGCCTGGGGCAAACGCGGCGACGGTCCGGGCGAATTCAACGTCCCGCACACGATCTTCTTCGACGCGCGCGGCCGGCTGCTGGTCGGTGACCGCTCGAACCGGCGCATTCAGATCTTTGACCAGGACGGACGATTCCTCGATCAGTGGACGCAGTTCGGATCGCCGAGCGGGATCTTCATCGCCCCGGACGACACCCTGTACGTCGTCGACTACAACGACAAGATGGCGCTGTTCGTAGGCAGCGCCAAGGACGGCTCGATCCGGACGCGGAGCGGGCAGGTGCTGGCGGAAGGCGTGGCAGTCGACGCTCAGGGAGCGATCTATGTTGGCGAGACCGTCACCGGCCACCTCGGCAGCACTATCACCGGCCATGCCGTGAAGAAACTCGTCAGGAAATGATGCAGATCGCCGTCTTACGCATCTAATCGCTACGCTTTTCCCACGCACGTTCAGCGACGGTAAGCGGTTTCAGGCCACTTACCGTCGCTGAACGTGCGTGGGAAA
>DATASG010000093.1:0-15597 GCA_036269295.1 Vicinamibacterales bacterium
TGCCACTGACCGGATCCGGGATCCGGTGCGCAATCGGCTTGAGATGCCGGAGGTAGACGACGACCGCGTGGCGATCCTCTTCACTCCAGTTCGAGAACAGCGGCCAGGGCATCGCGGTGCCCGGCACGACGTGGCCGTCAGGGAAGGTGCCGCTGCGCAGTACCCGCTTCAGCTCGTCGTCGGTGCGGCGGCCGATTCCGGTCTCCTGATCGGGCGTGAGATTCCGGCTGACGAAGGTGCCGCCCGGCGTCTGGAACTTCAGCGCGCCGCCGGCGAGGTATTTCGTCAGGTCCGGGCCCTGCGAGCCGTTGGTCGCGTGACAGCCGATACAACCGCTGGTCATCACGAGGTAGCGACCGCGCCCGGCGATCGCGCGTTCGGCCGGATCGGCGATGTCATTGACGCCAGGCGCGGCCGCGGCCATCGCCTGGCCGAACTCCTCGGGCGGGGTGATGAAGAACGGGGGGATCACATACAGGAAGGCGCAGAATCCGCCGCCGGCGACCAGCACCAGCAACAGGAGCGTCCACTTGAGGAAGCGCTTCACTACGGTGCGCCCTTCGCACCGGCGTTGCCGGCGAAGAACACCATCGGCGGATCGTCACCGAGGATCAGCATCTTGAACTTGCCCCACAGGAAAACCGGCAGGAACGGGCGGGAAGGCGCAGGCACCTTGTTCGCCACCGCGGGCACGGCGCGCAAGTACGCCACGATGGCGTCGAGATCGTCCGACGTCAGGGTCGAGTACGAGGGATAGTCCATCGGGAACGGAAGCAAACGTGAGCCGTCGCGCCTGATCCCGCTGGTGATGACACGTTTGATCTCGTTGTCGGTCCAGCTCCCAAGGCCGGTGGCCTTGTCGGAGGTCAGGTTGCCGGTCGGATAGTCGCCGAACGGGTTGATACGGATCATCATGCCGCCGGCGAGCCTCATGCCGGCAAGGATCCGCTTGTGCTCGTCGACCGGCGAATGGCAGGCCACACAGCCGAGCGTTTCCACCAGCTGCGCGCCGCGCTTCACCGGATCGGCCCTGGCCTCGGTCAGCCGGCGCGCGTCGAACTGCTGGATTTCGGTTGCGGTCATCGACCAAATCGGCTTGCGCGCGAGCGACAGGACGTAATTCGCGAGATCCCACATTTCCGCGTCGCTGGCGGCGTCGGCGAACGACGGCATCGGCGTGCCGGTCATGCCGGTTCGAAATCGCAGATAGATGTCCCGCGAGGTCGCGCCGCCGTGAAAGGTCCACGGCTCGGTCAGGTCCGCGGCGCGCAGCGGCATCCGCCAGTCGTCCTCGAACGCGGTTGCGACGGCGCCGGCGCCGCGGCCGTCGCTGCCGTGACACTTCCGGCACTGCAGCTTGTCATAGACGAGTTGTCCGCGCGCGATGCTGGCGGGGGAGGCCGCGACAGCACCACCGATTGTGACCGGCTTGGGCGGCTGGGCGGCAAACTGCGGCGACAACGACTTCAGGTACTGGACGACGTCGCCGATCTCGGCGTCGGACAAGATGCGATCCCATCCGGGCATGGCCGTGCCGTACAGCCCGCGCCGTACCGATCCGATCAGGTCGTCGTCACTCGGCGCGGTGCCGGTTTCGGTCGAGCGGATCTTGTACTTGCCGGTTGTGAAGTCGCGCGGGCGCGGCGTCAGGTAAGCCGCCGAGGCGCCGTCTCCCCTTCCGCCGCCGCCGTGGCACTCGACGCAGTGCGCGTCGTACACCGCCTTGCCTCGCGGCTGCGCCTCGACGATCGTGCGCGCGGACCAGAGGGCGCACGCGATCAGGCACGCTGCGACAGAGGCGAGGCCGACGAATCGACGCCGCTTCACGGGACCAGCACGATCTTGCCCAGGGCACCCGGCTCCATCAACGCTTCGTGCGCCCGCGGCGCCTCGCGCAACGGGATCTCGCGTCCGACGACGGGGTTCAGCGTGCCATTGGCCAGGCCGGCGATGAGCGCGGCGTGGATTTCCACGAACTCCGGCTCGGTGACATTGAACAGCGTCATGCCGAGAATCGCCGCGTCGCGCGCCATCGCCTGACGGGCGTCGATCTCGGTCTTGCCGCGGTTGCCGACGACGACCAGGCGGCCGTGCTTTGCGAGGAGCCCGAGGTCGCGGTCCAGGTTGACGTGCGCCGCCATCTCGATGATCAGGTTCACGCCTTTGCCGCCGGTGGCCTTCATGATCTCATCGGTGTAGCCCGATTGACGATGGTTCACGACCACGTCGGCGCCGTGCTGGCGCGCGGCGGCGAGGCCGGCATCGGTGCCGCCGCTGCCGATTACGATGAGCCCGCGCGCGTGCGCCAGCTCGACACTGGCGATGCCAACGCCGCCGGTGGCGCCGTGAACCAGGACGGTCTCGCCCGGCGCCGCGTGGGCGCGTTGAAACAGCGCGCGGTAGGCCGTGCAGTAGGGAACGCCGAGCGCGGCGCCTTGAGCGAACGAGACGCGGCCGGGCAGATGGTGCAGCTGCGACGGAATGCAGAGCGCCAGCTCGGCGTAGGTGCCGGCACCGGCGACGGTCTGGCCGACGCCACAGATGTAGACGCGATCGCCGGCGTGGAACCGGGTCACGCCGGCGCCGACCGCTGCGACCTCGCCGGCGCCGTCCTGGCCTGGCGTGTACGGCAGCTGCGGTTTACGGGCGTAGGTGCCGGTCGCGATGTAGGCGTCGACCGGGTTGACGCCGGCGGCGCGCACACGCACGAGGACTTCGCCCGCTCCGGCGGTCGGATCGGGCACCTCTTCGAGCTTCAACGCGGCAGCGCCACCGTACTCGTGAACGCGGATGGCTTTCATGGCTCCTCATCGCCGACCTGAAGGTCTGCATTACAACTGACATAGGCGCGGCCTTTCAGGCCCGCGGTCGCGAAATGCTACCATGGCTCTTCCATGCAACCGGTCAAGCTCCACAAGACTGTGGGCGTGAAAGTGGGTCACGTCCAGGTCGGCGGCGGTGCGCCTGTCGTCGTTCAGTCGATGACGATGACCGACACCGCCGACGCGCGCGGCACGGCTCAGCAGTGCATCGAGCTGGCGGAGGCCGGATCCGAGCTGGTGCGGATCACCGTCAACGTGCCTGAGGCGGCGGCGGCAGTGCCGGAGATCAAGCAGCGCATGCTCGAGGCCGGCTGCAAGGCGCCGCTGGTCGGCGACTTCCACTACAACGGCCATCTGCTGCTGACCAAATACCCCGACTGCGCCAGCGCGCTGGACAAGTACCGCATCAATCCGGGCAACGTCGGCACCGGCAAGCGGCGCGACGAGCAGTTCTCGACCATCTGCAGGGTCGCCGTCGATCACGGCAAGCCGGTGCGCATCGGCGTCAACGGTGGGTCGCTGAACCAGGAGCTGGTGGTGGCGCGGATGCAGGAGAACAGCGTTCGTGATCTCGGCAAGTCCTCTGAGGAGATCATCAACGAGTGCATGGTGATCTCGGCGATCGAGTCGACGCTGCTTGCGATCGAGAGCGGCCTGCGCAAGGATCAGATCATCATTTCCTGCAAGACCTCGCGGCCGCGCGATCTGATTGCGGTGTATCGGGCGCTGTCGAAACAGACTGACCAGCCGCTGCACCTCGGCCTCACCGAGGCCGGCATGGGGATCAAAGGCCTGGTGTGGTCGTCGGCGGCGATGGGTGTGCTGCTGAGCGAGGGCATCGGCGACACCATCCGCGTGTCGCTCACGCCGCGGCCGAACGGCGATCGCCGCGAAGAGGTCTACGCCGCCTGCGAGCTGCTGCAGGCGCTCGGGCTGCGGTCGTTTTCGCCGAGCGTGACCGCGTGCCCCGGCTGCGGCCGCACCACCAGCAGCACCTTCCAAGAGCTCGCTGAGCGGATTCAGGACTACATCCGCGAGATGATGCCGACCTGGAAGACGCAGCGTGAAGGGGTCGAGGGGATGACGCTCGCGGTCATGGGCTGCATCGTCAACGGTCCGGGCGAGTCGAAAGCCGCGAGCATCGGCATCAGCCTGCCGGGGACCGGCGAGGAGCCGAGCTGCCCGGTGTTCATCGACGGCAAACACGTCAAGACCCTGCATGGCACCTACGACGAGCTGGCGGCGGAATTCCAGCGCCTGGTCGATGACTACGTCGAGCACACCTACGCCCGGCGGTGACACGCCTTCGCTCGGGGTCGCATCGGCGAGCTCCGGGGTGACGAGCCGGTCTACTGCGGCGGACGCTCTCCTGCGTGACGCGCTCCATCGCGTGTGGGGTTTCTCCGAATTCCGTCCGCTGCAACGGCAGGCGATGCACGCGATCCTGGACTCGCGCGACAGCATCGTCGTGCTCCCGACCGGCGGCGGAAAATCGCTCTGTTTTCAGGCGCCGGCGGTTGCCGCCGAAGGGCTCGGGCTGGTGGTGTCGCCGCTGATCTCGCTGATGAAGGATCAGGTCGACGGCCTGCGGGTCGACGGCGTCGCGGCATCGTTCCTGAACAGCACGCAGCTGCCGCACGAGCGCGACGATGTCATTGCGAGCGTGCGCGACGGCCGCTGCCGGCTGCTGTACGTCTCGCCCGAGCGGCTGGTGGGCGAGGGCGGGCCGTCGCTGTGGCGCCTCCTGAAGCAGGCGAACCTGAAGTTCATCGCCATCGACGAAGCGCACTGCATCAGCCAGTGGGGGCACGACTTCCGCCCCGAGTACCGGCAGCTCGGCCGGCTGCGCGAAGATTTTCCGGGGGTCTCGTTCCACGCCTTCACCGCGACCGCCACCGAGCGGGTACAGCGGGACATCGTGCACGAGCTGAAGCTGCGCGAGGCGCTGGTGCTGGTCGGGTCGTTCGATCGGCCGAACCTCGTCTACCGCGTGATCCGGCGCGGGCATCTTCATACCCAGTTGATCGCCGTGCTCGATCGGCACGACGGCGAATCGGGCATCGTCTACTGCTCGTCGCGCAAGGAGGTGGAAGCGGTGGCCGAGTGGCTGCAGGCACAGGGGCACAGCGCGGTGCCGTACCATGCCGGTTTGTCGGATGACGTCCGCAGCCGCAACCAGGAGATGTTCCTCGACGAGCGGGTCGACATCGTGGTGGCGACGGTGGCGTTCGGGATGGGCATCGATCGATCGAACGTCCGCTTCGTAGTGCACGCCGGCGCGCCGCGGTCGCCGGAGCACTATCAGCAGGAGTCGGGCCGCGCCGGCCGCGACGGCCTGCCGGCGGAGTGCGTTCTGATCTACTCGGGCGCCGACTTCGTGCGCTGGAAGCAGATGCTCGAGGCCAACGGCGAGTGGAGCGAGAGCGCGCGGACGCTGCTGCGCGAGATGGAAAAATACGCGGCCGGCACGCGCTGCCGCCATCGCACGCTGGTGGAATACTTCGGCCAGCGCTACGAGCGCGCCGATTGCGGTGCCTGCGACTGGTGCCTGAAGGAGCTGGACGCGGTCGCCGACTCGCGGACCGTGGCGCAGAAGATCCTCTCGTGCGTGGCGCGGGTCAAGCAGACCTGGGGCACCGCTCACGTCACCGACGTGCTGACCGGCAAGGCGACCGAGAAGGTAGTGGCGTCGCGGCATCACGAGCTGTCGACGTTCGGGCTGCTGAAGGAAGAAGCTCCGGCCGCGATCCGCGGCTTCATCGAGCAGCTGGTCGGCGACGGACTGCTCGCGCGTGAAGGCGATCCGTACCCGGTGCTGCGGCTGACGGCGGCGGGCGCGTCGCTGCTGAAAGGCGACGGCGGCTGTCAGCTCTATCGGGAAGTGAAGCCGCCCTCATTGAGAAAGCGGAACCGCTCCGGCGTGCGGGACACGTCCACTGCGGTGGTCGACTCGGATCTGTTCGAGGTCCTGCGCGAGGTGCGGCTGCGGCTGGCGCGCGGGCGCGGCGTGCCGCCGTACGTGATTTTCCACGATACGACGCTGCGCGACATGGTGGAGCGCCGGCCAAAGACGGTCGACGACCTGCACGAGGTCTATGGCGTTGGCGCCAAGAAGGCGGCCGACTTCGGTGACGCGTTCCTCGACGCGATTCGCACCTTCAGGCGACCCGAGTAGACGACGGACAACGCAGAAACCGCGGAACCCGCAGCGAAACGTTTTCGTGTCCGCGTGCTCCGCGCGTTCTGCGTCGATCGTCGCGATCAGTGAACGGTGTAGGGCTCGTGGAGCGCGAAGGGCGCAATCTGGGCGTCGAAGCGGTCGCCGTCTTCGGTCACCATCTGATAAGTGCCCCGCATCACGCCGGTCGAAGTCTTGAGCGGGCATCCCGAGGTGTACTGAAACGACTCGCCCGGCCGCAGCACGGGCTGCTCGCCGACGACGCCCTCGCCGCGGACTTCCTCGGTCTGTCCGCTGGCGTCGCTGATAATCCAGTGACGAGTGAGCAGCTGAACGGTCTCGTCGCCCTCGTTGGAAATACGCACGGTGTAGTGAAAGAACCACTCGTGCTGCAGCGGCTGTGAGTGTTCGGGCGCGTACTGCGACTCGACTTCGACCCGCACGTGGTTCGTGACCGTGTCCGAGCTATTGGCGTGAAGCGGCTGGTCCTTGAGTTCTGACATAGGGCGACTTGTCATGATACCAACGTTTCCTCGCCCCTGTCCCACCGCCACGGGCTGCGGTCCGGCCCGCTCAGATGGACGCCCCCGCGCCAGAGGTCGATGCCGTTGAGCCGTATGTGGTCGGCCCGGCCGGCCAGTACCTCGCGCCCCGCGCCGGTGATGGCGACCGTGTCGGCGTGCGGATCCTTCCGATCCCTGGCCGCGTCGATGGTGACCAGCGGTACGCGGGCCGCGGCGAGGCGCTGGAGGATGGCGAAGAACGTGGTATCGCCCAGGAACGGCCTCGCCTCGTGCGCCTGGGTCGCCAAGAACAGCGCGCCGGCGGCGGTTGGACCGTCAAGCAGCGACTGGAGGGCGAGCTCCTCGGTGCGCGAGAGGCCGTTTGCGGTCCCTGGATACTCCGCGAGCAGACGCAGCAGCGCGTCGCCCAGGAAGGCCAGCGCCGGTCCGCCCTCGCTGCCCGGTGCATGCGCGGCGCTGAGCTGATGGGCGATTTGCAGCAGCTCGGACGGGTCCGGCGACCGGAATGCGCGCCACGCGTCGACGGCCAGCCTGACGTGTCCCGCGGTCACGGTGATGCCGGTCCCGGCAAGCGTCGCCAGCTGAGCCACCGTCAGCTGACCGAGGCCAATGAAGCGCTCGATGCCAGGAAACGCGCCGATGCAGATGAGGGAGACGCGTGGGCGATATGGCGCGGGTGCTTGGGACTCGCCGCGTGTCGGGCTCAGAACCCGGCCTATCAGATCCAGCGTACGGATCAAAGCCAGCTGATCGAACAGATCGTGCTCGAACCACAGCACGATCTCGTCGCCGCGTTCGCACGCCGTGGCGATCGCCATGTCGCTGGCGGTCATGCCAGTCCTGATGGCCTCGTACGCCAGGCCAGCGTCGGAGGCGAGGAACCGCGCGCGCACGTCGCGCCAGGCGTCACCGTCAACCGGGGGGCACGGTCCCTCGTGCAGCACGTCGCAGGCGAGCGTGACCGGTCCGTTGACAAAGCTGCCCAGTTTGCCGCCGGCATGATCGCCGTTGGTGATGTGCAGAGTGCTCACGGTAAACTGAGAACTGAGAACTCTAGAACCCTGGAACCCTAGAACCATAGAACCCTAGAACTTTAGAACCCTAGAACTTTAGAACACCAGCACGTCATGCATACGATAGAACCCGCGCGCCTCAAGCCCGGCATGACCCGGGAGGCGATCGCCTCAGCTGCTTCCGCCGTCGAGGAAGAGACCTCCACCGCCGTGATTCGGGGCCGCGCCCTGATTCTGTGGGATTTGAAAGTCCCGGGCAAGAAAAAGAAGCTCGACGCCATCGACACGGATCAGATTACGCCGGCGGCGGACTGCGTCTCGGAGAGCCTCGACACGCTCGACGAGCGCTGGAAGGCCGGTGCCTTCCGCTACCTGATGCCCGACTTTCGCGCGCGCGTCCATCGCGGCGAGACGTTCGTGATCGCGGGCGATCGTTTCGCGATCGGCTCGTCCCGCGAGATGAGCCCGGCCGGTCTGAAGGCGATCGCCGATGAAGTCAACCTCGAGATGGTCATCGTCTGCGGCAACAACATGGGCGACATCTTCCGGCGCAACGCGCTCAACCTCGGACTGCAAGTGGTGCAGAGCCCGGAGGCGGTCGCCGATGCGAAGGACGGCGACGTCTTCAGTCTGGAGCCGCAGTCCCGCCGGCTGACGAACGAGACCCAGGGCAAGACCTACGAGCCGGTGCCGCTGAGCGTGAAGGAAGACGAGATCCGCCAGACCGGCGGCATCTACGCGGCGGGACGACGAGAGTTCAAGGCCGCAGTGTCGGCGTCACCGCAGGTCGTCTGGCCCGACGCCGAACAGGCGCGCCGCATGACGTCGACGGAACAAATCGTGTGGGCGCACCGCGTCGACCGGTCTGCGGCGGTCACCACTGGCGCCACCCTTCGCGTCTACGCCGACCTGCTGCCGGCGTCGGACGGCACGGCGCCGTTCTCGATTCACACCTTCAACCAGATCACCGGCGGCGACACGATCTTTCCTCGGCAGGCGGCGATTGCCAACGACCACTTCGTTTTCACCGGCAGGGACGACGATAACAAGCAGACGGCGATCGGCAAGGAGTTCGCGCGTCTGCACGGCATCGAGAAGCCGTACTACGCGACGCCCGGCGACGGCATCTTCCATTTCTATTTTCCGGAACAGGCGCTGGTCATGCCGGGGCAGTTCATTCCAGGGGCCGACTCGCACAGCCGCGCCTACGGCGCCTACGGTGCGGTCGGCATGGGCGTCGGATCGACGACGCTCGGCTTCGGCTGGTCGACCGGCTACATTTATTTCACCGTCGCGGCGGCGCGGCGGGTGATCTTCAGCGGCCAGCTCCAGTCGTGGGTCAGCGGCAAGGACATCGTGCTCGAGCTGTTGCGCCGCTGGGGCGCGAAGCAGTCGCAGGGCATGTCGGTCGAGCTGGTTGACGCGAACAAACAGCTGCCGATCGCCTACCGCAACACGATCGCGAACATGATGGCGGAAGCCGAGGCGCTCAACGGCATCTTCGCGCCAGACGACATCACCTACGCGTGGTACCGCGCCAAGGGGATCGCCGATTTGCCCTATCCGCCGCTGGCGCCGGGCGCCGAGGCGGTGTACATGATCGACGAGACGATCGACCTCGACGACGTGATGCCGATGATTGCCAAGCCGTTCAGTCCCGGCAACGCGTTTCCGGCCGACGAAGTGGCGCGCGAGCGGCTGACGTTCGATAAGGCGATGATCGGGTCGTGTACCAACGGCAGCTACGACGATCTGCTGGCCGCCGCGCTGGTGGTGCGGGCGGCGCGCACCCGTGGCGTCGCCAGGACGGCGAAGGAGTTCGTGGTGTTTCCGGGATCGGGCGGCGTCGGGCGGCAAATCGAGCGACCCGATCCTCGCCTCGGCGGGGAGTCGATCGCCGAAGTGTTCCGATCGGTGGGCGGACAGATCCGGCAATCATGGTGCGGGCCGTGCTTCGGTCAGGGGCCGGACGCACTCGAAAGAGGCCAGCGTGCGATTACCTCGTTCAATCGCAACTGGCAGAATCGCATGGGACTTGGCGGCGAAGGTTACCTTGCCAGCCCCGTGGTCGTTGCCGCGTCGGCTCTGCTCGGCTACATGGCGCCGCCGGGTGAGCTCGGGCTGCAGTGGGATCCAGAAGACTTCGGAGTCTAGGGGCCAGTTGAATGGCGTACGAGAGCGAGCGCGCGGTGGCGGCGAGCATCGGGGTGCCAGTGGCAAGGCGCCACATCTTTCTGTGCTGCGATCAAACCAAGCCGAAATGCTGCGACAAGGACCGCGGACTCGCCGCCTGGGATTATCTGAAGGGCCGGCTGAAGGAGCTCGGGCTCTCCGAGCAGGGCGGCATCCTTCGCAGCAAGACCAACTGCCTCCGGATCTGCGAAGGCGGACCGATCGCCGTCGTGTATCCGGAAGGGGCTTGGTACGGGCAATGCGATCCACCGCTCCTGGAGCGGATCATCCAGGAACATCTGATCGGCGGCCGCATCGTCGCCGAGGCGCTGATCGTCAGCCATCCGCTCGAGTAGCGGCAGCGGGGACGACCGAGGTGCCAGGTGCGAGGTGCCCCGCAAGAGCCCCTGTGCACGGCTGACGCTGATTCCGGCTTCTTCGGCCGAGTCCCGACTTTCAACCAATGCCGCGGCGCTCCCGTCTAAGAGCCAACCAGGGGCAATGGACACACTGCGTCAAGACATCCGCTTCGGCTGGCGCCTCCTCCGGCGCACGCCGGGGTTCACGATCTCGGCGGTGCTCGCACTGGCGCTCGGGGTTGGCACAACGACGGCGATTTTCAGCGTGCTGGATCACGTCGTGCTCCGGCCGCTTCCGTACCCCGATCCCGATCGTCTGGCCATGGTGTGGGAGGCGAACGACGGGAAGGGGCTGCCGCATGAGCGCATCTCACCGGTCAACTTCGTCGACTACCGTGGCCTGTCCCAGGTGTTCGAGGACGCGGCCGCGTGGTGGTACCCGCAGCTGACGCTCACCGAGACCGGGCACGACCCGCTGCGCGTGAGCGCGATCGAGACGACGCCGAACTTCTTCTCGGTGCTGGGCGTGCAGCCGATCATCGGCGCAGGCTTTCCGCAAGGCCCGGCCTTCGCGCGCGACGGCATCGCGGTGATCAGCCATCGGCTGTGGCGCGAGCGGTTCGGCAGCGATCCATCGATTGTCGGCAAGACGGTGGCGCTCAACGGTCCGCTGTTCACCATCACTGGCATCATGCCGCAGGGGTTCCAGTACCCGAACGACACGGACGTCTGGCACCGCATCACCTGGGATGTCGCGCAGCACAGCCGCGGCGCGCATTTCATGGAGTCGATCTTCAGATTGAAGCCGGGTGTCACCGTCGAGGCCGCGAACAACGAGCTGCGCGCGCTGACCAGGCGACTCGGCCAGGAGTATCCCTCGACCAACGGCGACTACACGGCGCGGGCGGTCCCGCTGGCGACAGAGATCGTCGGCTTCTTCAGGCCGGCGCTGTTGGCGCTGTTCGCGGCGGCGGCGTTCCTGCTGGTCATCACCTGTACGAACGTGGCGAGCCTGCTGCTGGCGCGCGCGACCGTCCGCGAGCGCGAGGTCGCGGTGCG
The DNA here is from genome assembly GCA_036269295.1 of Vicinamibacterales bacterium. Classification (GTDB taxonomy): domain Bacteria; phylum Acidobacteriota; class Vicinamibacteria; order Vicinamibacterales; family CAVVIG01; genus CAVQFC01. Next base: position 11,128 of record DATASG010000093.1, read on the forward strand.
CGCGGCGATCGGTGCCAACAAAGGCCGGCTGATCCGGCAGTTCCTGACCGAGAGCGTGCTGCTCGCCATGATGGGCACGGCGTTGGGCGTCGTGGTCGCGGTCGGATCGGTGAGGGCACTTGTGGCGGCGACCCCAGTCGAGCTGCCGCGGCTGGCCGGCATCGGCCTCGATCCGCGCATGCTGCTGTTCGCGATCGCCCTCGCGCTGCTGACCGCGATTGCCTTCGGCGTCATTCCGGCGATGTTGATGGCGCGCGGCGACATGCAGCGGCCGCTGAAGGAATCGGGGCGCGGCGGCGACGGCGGCGGCGCCCGACAACGCGCGCGCAGCACGCTGGTGGTCGCGGAGATCAGCCTGGCGGTCATGCTGCTGGTCGGCGCGGCGCTGCTGGCGCGCAGCTTCCAGCGCCTGGTGCAGCAGGATCCCGGCTTCAAGGCGACACGCGCGGTCACCGCGAAAGTCGAGCTGCCGTACTCGTATGCCGACTTTTCCAAGATCGCCGACTTCTACGATCGGCTGCTGACGTCGGTGCGCGCGCAGCCGGGCGTATCGATCGCCGGGGCGAGCAATTTTCTGCCGCTCGAAGCGGCGTGGCGGGGCCCGTTCTTCGTCCAGGGACGGCCGCGGCCGCGTTCGGGCGACGAGCCCCAGGCGCAGCATCAGACCGTCGACGACGACTATTTCCGGGCGCTGGGTGTCCCACTGGTCAAGGGACGCTTCTTCGACGCCACCGACAGCGCCGCCGCGCCGGGCGTGATCATCGTCAACGATGCGCTGGCGCGACGGCAGTGGCCCAACGAGGATCCGATCGGCCAGGCCGTGGTCTCGCCGATCCAGGTGATCGGCCCGATGGGGCGATCGCTCATGAAGCAGCCGCTGTTTCAAGTCGTCGGCGTTGTCGCCAGCGTGAAGAATTCCACGCTGGTGCGCGAGGCGGAGCCGGCGATCTACTTCACCTTCCGGCAGTTCCCCTTCCGCGGCCTGAACATTGTCGTACAGGGACAGGGGGATGCCGCGGCGCTGCTCGGGGCGCTGCGGACGTCAGTGCGGCGGATCGATCCGAACCTGCCGCTGGCGTCGGCCCGCACGGTGGACCGGATCATCGGCGAAGCGACAGACCGGCCGCGAGCGTTGATGCTGCTGATGGGGATATTCGCGGCGCTGGCGTTGGTGCTGTCTGCGCTCGGCATCTACAGCGTGATGTCGTACAGCGTCAACCAGCGGCGGCAGGAGCTCAGCGTGCGGATGGCGCTCGGCGCGCAGGCGAACGACGTGCTCTGGCTGGTCGTGCGCCAGGGTCTGCGGCTGGCGCTGATGGGCGGGGCGGTGGGAACCGTGATCGCGCTCGTGGCCGGTCGCTTCATGTCGAGCCTGCTCTACGGCGTCTCGTCGGTCGACGCTGCAGCGTTCATCGTCGCCATCGCGCTGGCGCTCGTCACCGCTCTCGCCGCGTGTCTGCTGCCAGCGCGCCGTGCCGCGGCGTTGGATCCGCTCGCCGGGCTCAGAGCGGATTAGAGAATTAGGAAATAGGAATTAGGAATTTAGAATTAGGAACCAGGGACCAGGAACCAAGGACCAGGAACCAGGAACCAGGTCAGGAATCAGAAAATGTCGAGGTCGTGCGCCGAGACGACCTTGCCGTCGTACCCCGAGCGCACTTCCTTCAGCAGCTCCTCTTCCGTCGAGCTCCAGATCAACTGGTGATAGAGCACGAGCAGTCCGGGCCGCGCCCGTGACGCGATCGCGGCGAGCTGGCGCGTCGACGTATGGTATCGCGCGTGGTATGCCTGCCACTCCGGGGGGCGCCTCGCGAAGCCAGCCTCCGAGTACACCTCGTGCACCAGCACGTCGCATGACCGACATTGATCCTCGATGTGCGAATCGGCGGCGGTGTCGCCGGAAATCACGATCGTGCGGTCGGGCGTCTGAAAGCGATAGCCGAACGCCTGCGCCCAGGCGCCATGGGGCACCGTGAACGCGGTCACCGTGACACGGTCGTCACGATAGACGATGCCCGGCGCGATCTCATGCACATTGACCAGACGCGGATCGTAGCCGTGCTGAGGCTCGCCGCCACTGGTGCGGACGCGAATGTCGTCGGCGTAGGCCGCGACCAGGTGCCGGGTCATCGCCCGCAGTCCTCGCGGACCGTAGAGCGTCAACGGGACCGGCCGCTCGAGAATCCACGGCGTCAGGATCAGGTCCGCCAGCCCCAGCGTGTGATCGGAGTGCAGGTGGGTCGCGAAGGCGCGCGTGAGGTTGGGTGCGGCGAGAGCCTTGATCCCCGACCGTTCCGCCGCCGCGGCTCGCCTGACCACGCCGACGCCGAAGTCGACCAGGTAGCTGGTGTCGTCGACGATGACCGCGACCGACGGGCCGTAGCGATCGGGGTCCGCGTTCGGCGTGCCGGTTCCCAGCATCACGACGCGCGTTCGCGACTGCGCCTGACCACCGGGTGGTGCAAGCGGCGAAGCCGCGCCGCAGGCCAGCAACGCAACCGCGAGGATCGACTCGACCCGCCTCATGACCGCCGAGTGTATAGCAGCGCTCGGTAGACAAGGACCGATGCCGCCAGGGCCGGTAGCGTGCCGCCGATGGACCCAGCGGCGAAGAATGCCGCAGCCCCGGCTGCCCACGCGGCCATGCCGGCAACGGACACGCCGCGAAGCGATCCCGCGGGGTCATAGAGCGCGGCGATGAACGCATCGTCCACGCGCGGCGGTCGTATGTAGTAGTGGGCGACGAGGATACCGCCGACCGGCACGAGGACCGCGCCAAGCCACCACAAGAAGTTCGGGTAGTGCTCGAGCCAGACGCCGGGAACCGCGCTCAACGCCGTGCCGACGAGCCCGATCGACCAGATCACCGCGCTGTCGCTGGCGCGCGGTACGAGGCTTTTCCATGCCAGCGACGACATGTAGATGTTCACGAAGTTGGTGGTCAGCGTCGCGATCGTGAGCAGCAACGCTCCGGCGGCGCCGAGTCCCACGGCGTGCATCATCGTGCCTGGGTCGTCGGTCCCGGCGGCGCGATAGGCGATGGCGCCGAGCGGCATCATCCAGGTACTGGTGACTGCGAGGCCGACAAAAACAGCGATGGCGCTGCCGCGCACTGACCGCGTGTAGCGGGAGTAGTCAGCGAACATGAGAATCCACGAGACCTGATATCCGATCACGACATCCAGGCCGCTCCACCAGCTCATCGCGATGGGCGGCGCGGCGACGGGCGCAGCCGTGGCCAGCGCGCGGATGCAGGCGATCGTGAGCACCACCGCGACGATCGCCACCGTCGGCACGGCGACGCGGTCGGCGCGCGCCACCGCCCGCGGACCGCGCCAGACGACGAAGGTCGCGAGCAGCCCGAGCGCGATCGCCCACACGGTGTGCGATCCCGCCGCCGGACCGATCCAGGCGGCGGCGACGCTGGCGGACGCCGAAGCGGCGATCACATTGTTCAGGGCGATCCAGCCGAAGTTTGTGACGTAGAGGACCGCAGCGACGAGCCCGGCGCCGGCAAAACCGAGCGCCGGCCGCGCCGCGATCACCGACGGGACCCGCAACCGTGGGCCGAGCGGCGCGAGCGCGGCCACGAGCGCCGCGCCGGTTGCGCTCCCCGCCGCGACCAGCACCGTGGTCTCGGTCAGGCTGAACGACTTGGCGAGGCTCGCACCGACCTGGAATGTCGAGGCCACCACGTTGGCGCCGACGAAGATCAGACAGAGGTCGAGTGTCGACTGCGTCTGCCCGGACGGAACGACGGGGCGGATGTCGGCGGCGTTCACCCGGTCCTAGGATACACGCTTGATCGATACAGCATCAGGCGATATCGTATAAACATGCCCAAACAGGCGATTTCCGTCACGCTGGAAGTCGACAACCTGACGTGGCTGAAGGGCCGGGCCGGCGCCGCCGGCCTGCGCAGCGTCAGCGAACTGCTCGATCAACTCGTGCGCGCCGCACGCGAATCGGGCCACGCCGGCCCGTCGCGTTCGGTCGTCGGCACGATCGACGTCGACGCCAGCGATCCGTGGCTCGAGGGGGCCGACAACGCGCTGCGCGACATGGTCGACAAGTCGCTCGGTCGGCCGATGATGGTGAGGGAAGGGAACCCGCCCCCTTACGGCACCCGCGCCAGGAAGAAGGCGCGTCGTGGCTGAACCGCAGGCGGCGGTCACCGACACGCACGCGCTCGTGTTTCACGCCGCCGGCGGCGGCAAGCTCGGTCCGCGCGCGTCCTCATTCTTCGATCGCTGCGAGCGCCGCGAGGCGATTCTCTATGTCCCGGCGGTGGTGATGTGGGAGTGCAGCCTGCTGGCGCGGGTGTCGCGCATCAACCTGCGGCGGACCGTCCGGGTCTTCTTCGACGATCTGTTCAGCAACCCGTCGTATCAACCGCTCGACGTGACGCCGGAACAGATCTTCCGCGCCGACGAGCTGCGGTTCACACGCGATCCGTTCGACGCGCTGATC
>DATASG010000094.1:0-4295 GCA_036269295.1 Vicinamibacterales bacterium
CACTTCGACGATCCGGCAGGCCGTCGGCGACAATTCGATTCCGACCCGGGTCCCCATCACGGCTGAATCATGCCTCCGCCGCGCCCAGGCACCAAGAGCTCCCGCCAATATCTCGGCTCGAAACCGCCCGTTCGGTAGCAGCTGCTGCCCTGGTGTCCCGTCCGTCCGTAATTCGCGGCATAAGTCCCGCGGCGCGGCGCCCGGATCGCAAGGCGCGAAGAGCGAGCTTATTGGGCCTAAGCGAGCATACGCCCGCGAAAAACGATCTGGATGACCCTGGTTGCCGGCGGCGGCACCCCGGGCTAACATGCTGAATCGACAGATGGACAGCGACTCCGCGTATGCCGACGAGGCGACCGCACACCTGCAAGAGGATCTGCGTCAGCAGACCGCGGCGGTGCTTCTCGACCGCGTCGACGTCATCACTGCCGACACGGTCGCCATCTTTCCCTACAGCGGCGCCGAGACCCTGGACACCGACTACTGCCGCCGCCTCGGCCTGCTGCTCGCCCAACTGCTCGCGTTCGCGGTCCGGGACGGCCGCCTCGACGCTCGAGGCGGTTTCGTCGCCCACCTGCACCGTCTGGTGATCGAGCGTTCGCTGTCGATCGAGCGGCTGTTCACGTTCTCGTACCTGACCGAACGGACGGCGCTCGATGAGCTGGCGCTGGACGACTCGATCGGCGCGACCAGCGAAGCGTGGCCGCAGGTCGCGCAGCTGGTGCGCCGTGCGTCGTTCGACCTGCTCGCGGCGTTCACCGAGCGTACGCAGCTCGAGCCCGGCGGGACCGCGATCGTCGACAAGCTGACAACCCTGCACACCGGTCTGTTGTTCGACGCCGTGCTGGCGAAGGAGGTGGAGCGCGCAAGCCGCTTCGGCTCGGCGATTTCGCTGATTCTGTTCGACGTCGATCGCCTCTCCGCGATCAATGAAGAACAGGGCTACGGGGTTGGCGACAAGATTCTCGAGCGCCTGGGGATCCTGATCCGGCAGTACTTCCGACAGCACGACTGGGTGGCGCGCTATTCAGAGGATTCGATCGTGGTGCTGCTGTCACGCACCGACGCCGAGCACGCGAGCTCCCTTGCGGAGCGGGTACGGGCGACCGTCGAGGAGCGGCTCGGGTTCACCGATCATCGCTCGGATCGCGCGGTCGCGGTGACCCTCAGCGCCGGCGTGATCAACCTCCAGATTGCGATCGGCGACGCCGTCGACCCGGCGCGCCTGCTTTCCGACGCGGAAGCCGCCGTCGATCGCGCCAAGCAACTGGGACGCAACCGCGTCGAGCGCGTCGACGGCTACTCGGGCGTGCTCAGGCCGGAAGCTCCTCGACCATAGCCGGCCGCCGGGTCCTACGGCGTTTTTCACCACACCGTAGCGCGCCATTAGCTCCCATGCTCCTCCTCGTAGTTCGCCTTCAGCTTCGCGACCACCGCCGGATCTGCCAGCGTCGTGGTATCGCCGAGCGCCCTGCCTTCCGCGATGTCGCGCAGCAGGCGCCGCATGATCTTGCCCGAGCGGGTCTTGGGTAGATCAGCGCTGAACAGGATGTCGTCGGGCCGCGCGATCGCGCCGATCTTGATGACCACGTGCTGCTTCAGCTCATCGACGAGCTGCTTGGACCGGGCGATCGCGCCGGCGCCCTCCTTCAGCGTCACGAACGCCGCAATCGCCTGCCCCTTGAGCTCGTCGGCGCGGCCGACGACCGCCGCTTCCGCCACCGCGGGGTGATCCACCAGCGCGCTCTCGACCTCCATCGTCCCGATGCGATGGCCGGCGACGTTGATCACATCGTCGACGCGGCCGAGCAGCCAGAAATAACCGTCGGCGTCGCGCTTGGCGCCGTCGCCGGTGACGTACACGTCGTTGCCCCACTTGTTCCAGTACGTGCGGGCGTAGCGGTCGGGATCGCCGTAAATGCCGCGGAGCATCGACGGCCACGGACGGGTCAGCGCCAGCAGTCCTCCACCGACCTCGACTTTCTCACCGCTGTCGGTGCGGATCTCGGCCGAGATGCCGGGAAACGGCCGCGTCGCCGATCCCGGCTTGAGCGTCGTGATCCCGGGGAGCGGCGTGATCATGATCGCGCCGGTTTCCGTCTGCCACCAGGTGTCGATCACGGGGCAGCGCTCGCCGCCGATGAACTTGTAGTACCAGACCCACGCTTCGGGATTGATCGGCTCGCCGACCGATCCGAGCAGCCGCAACGACGACAGATCGTGCTGCTGAGGAAACTCGGTGCCCCAGCGCATGAACGCGCGGATCGCGGTCGGCGCGGTGTAGAACACGGTGACGCCGTGTTCCTCGACCAACGACCAGAAGCGATCCTTCTTCGGCCAGTCGGGCGCACCTTCGTACATCAGCACGGTCGCACCATTGGCCAGCGGCCCGTAGACCACGTAGCTGTGACCGGTGACCCAGCCGATGTCGGCGGTGCACCAGTAGACGTCTTCCTCGCGCAGATCGAAGACCATCTTGGTGGTGGCGTAGGTTCCTACCAGATATCCGCCGGTGGTGTGAACGATCCCTTTCGGCTTTCCGGTCGTGCCCGAGGTGTAGAGGATGTAGAGCATCTCCTCTGCATCCATCGCCTCGGGGTCGCAGTGCGCCGGCGCTCGCTGCATCAGCTCGTGGTACCAGTGATCGCGCCCCGCCTTCAACTCCACCGCCAGCGCCGCGCCCGCGCGCTGCACCACGACCACGTGCTCGATCGACGGCGTGCCGGCGACCGCCTGGTCCGCCACCTTTTTCAGCGCCACGATCTGGCCGCGCCGGTAGCCGCCGTCGGCGGTCACCAGCAGGCGGCAGGAGGAATCGTTGATGCGATCGCGCAGTGATTCGGCGCTGAAACCGCCGAAGACCACGCTGTGGACGGCGCCGATGCGGGCGCACGCCAGCATCGCGATCGCCAGCTCGGGAATCAGCGGCAGGTAGAGCGCCACTCGATCGCCCCGGGTGACCCCCAGCGACTTCAGCACGTTGGCGAACGTCGACACCTGGCGGTGCAGATCGAAATAGGTCAGGGTGCGGCGGTCACCCGGCTCGCCTTCCCAGATCAAGGCGGCCTTGTTGCGGCGGGCACTCCGCAGGTGACGATCCAGGCAGTTGACGCTGGCGTTGATCCGGCCGCCGACGAACCACTTGGCGTGAGGCGGCTGCCAGTCGAGGACCGTGTCCCAGGGGGTCGACCATTCCAGCTCACCGGCCAGCTTCGCCCAGAACGCCTCTGGATCGCGGTCGGCCTCCGCGTAGATGCTCTCGTCGCCCGCCACGGCTCTGGCGCGAAAGTCAGGCGGCGGCGCAAAGGTACGGTGTTCGCGAAGGAGATCGTCGATTTCGGGGTGATCCTTGTGGTCGGACATCGGGCGATTATAGGTGGTCGGGACCCGCCCTGCTCAGCCGCCGAGCGTGGTCAATCGCGCGCGGACGCGGCTGACGAGATCGGCGTGCGTCACCGCGCCGAAGCGGAGGAAGGCGCGGTAGTGCTCGATTGCCGCCGCTGCGTTGCCACCCTCGTCGTCGACGACCGCGAGGTTGTAGTGCGAGCCGGCGTTGCGCGGATCGATGGCCAGCGCGCGCCTGAGAAGGTCGCGCGCGTCGGCGACGCGGCCGGCGGCCTTCTGCACCAGCGCCAGGTTCACCAGCGACTCGACGTTGCGCGGGTCGGCGCCAAGCGCCACTCGGAACTCGGACGCCGCGGCCGCCGGCTGGCTCGCGCGCATCAGCGAGACCCCAAGGTTGTTGTGCGCTTTCACGTACTTCGGGTCGATCGCGATCGCGCGCTGGAACTGCTTCACCGCGTCATCGCGCTGACCGTGATCGTCGTAGAGCAGGCCGAGGTTGTTGTGCACCTCGGCGCTGGCGTCGTTCTGCTCGAGCAGCGCGCGGTAGTGAGCGATCGCGTTGTCGAAGTCGCCGACGCGCTGGTAGTAGAGGGCGAGCCCGAAGTGATCCTCGCGGGGCGCCGGCAGCGTCTGCGGAGCCGCGGGCTCGGGGACCGGCTCCGGCGGGGGGGGGCGACGCGCGACCGTCGCCGGGCTGACCGGGACGAAGGGGTGCGCCCGCGTCGGGACAGGCGGCTCCGTCGCGCGCGGCGGCGGTACGATCCGGTCCGCTACCGGCGGTGGCGCTTGAACGGTCGGCGCCTCGAACGCCCGGGCGCCGGGGGAAGACAACCGGTTCACAGCTGGCGGTGGCGTCACGGGAGGCAGGGCGCCGGACGTCCCGGCCGTGCCGCGGGCCGCCTGAAATGTCGACGGACGGGGTCCTGCAGCGGCGGCGCTGCGGGAGGCGG